>NZ_JBEOWS010000018.1:0-55266 GCF_040296125.1 Streptomyces sp. NPDC002265
GTGGGCGCGGTACGGGGACACCGGCGCGGAGGACGAGCGGTACGCGCGCGTGCCGGGCGGGAAAAGGGGAGTGCGCGCGTGCGCAGGGAGGGCTGGAGGGGTACGCGCGCGTACCGGTGCCGCCGGCGGCACCGGCGGTGGGTGGGCCGGGCTGTCGGTGGCGTCTCGTAGTCTTGGGCGCGTGCAGGAACTCCACGACGCCCCCCTCGCCCCGCTGACCACCTTCCGGCTGGGCGGTCCCGCGACCCGGCTGGTCACCGCGACGACCGACGCCGAGGTGATCGAGGCCGTCCGCGAGGCCGACGACAGCGGCACACCGCTGCTGGTCATCGGCGGCGGGTCGAACCTCGTCATCGGTGACAAGGGCTTCGCCGGGACCGCCCTGCGCATCGCCACCCGCGGGTTCGAACTGCGCGGGACGACGCTGGAGCTGGCCGCCGGCGAGATCTGGACCGACGCCGTCGCCCGCGCGGTGGAAGCCGGGCTCGCCGGGATCGAGTGCCTCGCCGGCATCCCCGGATCGGCGGGCGCGACCCCGATCCAGAACGTGGGGGCGTACGGGCAGGAGGTCTCCTCGACGATCACCGAGGTGATCGCCTACGACCGCCGGGCCGGCGGGACGGTCGCCCTCACGAACGCCGACTGCGCCTTCTCGTACCGGCACAGCCGCTTCAAGGCGGACCCGGAGCGGTATGTCGTGCTGCGCGTCCGTTTCGAGCTGGAGGACGCGGACGGACTGTCCGCGCCCCTGCGCTACGCCGAGACCGCCCGTGCGCTGGGCGTGGCACCCGGCGACCGCGTACCGCTGGCCCGCGCCCGCGAGACCGTGCTGAAGCTGCGCGCGGGCAAGGGGATGGTCCTGGACCCCGAGGACCACGACACCTGGTCCGCCGGGTCCTTCTTCACCAACCCGATCCTCACCGACGCCGACTTCGCCGTGTTCCGGGCACGGGTGCGCGAGCGCCTGGGCGAGGACGCGGAGGCGCCCGCCTACCCGGCGGGGGAGGGGCACACCAAGACCTCCGCGGCCTGGCTGATCGACAAGGCCGGTTTCACCAAGGGCTACGGCACCGGGCCCGCCCGCATCTCCACCAAGCACACGCTCGCCCTCACCAACCGGGGCACGGCAACCGCCGAGGACCTGCTGGCACTCGCCCGCGAGGTGATCGCGGGGGTGCGCGAGGCGTTCGGGATCACGCTGGTCAACGAGCCGGTGATGGTGGGAACCAGCCTGTAGCCGGCCGCCCGGGCCGACCCCGGCCCGGACCGGCCGGGCGTCGGCCGTCCCTGGGGGCAGGCCCTAGTAGGCCAGACCCACCCCCTGCTTCACCGTGGCCGGGTCACCGATCATCGCCAGCATCGCGTGGGCCACGTCGGCGCGGGCGATGAAGCGGCCGCCGGGCGGGAAGCCGCCGACCACCGTCCGGTACCTCCCGGTGAGCGGTTTGTTCTGGAGCCGGGGCGGCCGTACGACCGTCCAGTCCGTGGCGCTGCCCGCCAGTTGGGCCTCCATGGCGCGCAGATCGGCGTACACGTCCTTGAGGGCCGCCGAGACCAGGCCGCGCATGGTGCGGTCGAGGAAGCCGTCGCCCTCGGGCTCGGGGCCGACCGGCCCCGCGCTCACCACGAGCAGCCGCCGTGCCCCCTCCGCCTCCATCGCCGCCAGCACCGTGCGGGTCAGCCGGGCCGCGACCCCGGCGTCCTTGCGGCTGCGGGCTCCGAGGCCGGACAGCACCGCGTCCCGGCCGGCCACCGCGGGCCCCAGCTCCGCCGGGTCCGACAGGTCCGTACGGAACACCTCCAGGCCCGCGCCGGTGACCGTCAGCCGGGCGGGGTCACGGACGACGGCCGTGACCCGGTGTCCCGACGCCAGCGCCTGGCGGACGATTTCCTGACCGATGCCTCCGGTGGCACCGAGAACGGTGAGGTTCATGACCGTCTCCCGTACTGTTCCAGACAGGTGGGTGAGCATTCACTCACCCTTGTTCCCTCAGGGTGAGCGAGTACTCACCCACGAGTCAAGACCTGGCCGGGGCCGGGAAGGACGCGTCGTGAAATCCTTGGGTCCCATGCAGCAGAAACAGGCCGTACCGGCCCGGGTCCGGATTCTCGACGCCGCGCACGAACTGATGCTCACGCTCGGACTGGCCCGCGCCACGACGAAGGAGATCGCCAGGGCGGCCGGCTGCTCCGAGGCGGCCCTGTACAAGTACTTCCCGAGCAAGGAGGACCTGTTCATCCGGGTGCTCGCGGAACGGCTGCCCCGGCTGACCCCGCTGCTGAGCGCCCTGACCGCCGACCCCGGCCGACGCGGTCTGGAGGAGAACCTCACCGAGATCGCCCGCCAGGCGGCCCTGTTCTACGAGCAGAGCTTCCCGATCGCGGCCTCCCTGTACGCGGAGACCCAGCTCAAGCGGCGGCACGACCAGGCGATGCGGGAGATGGGCACGGGACCGCACCGGCCGATCGAGGGCCTGGACGCCTACCTCCGCGCCGAGCAGGCCGCCGGGCGGGTCGGCCCCGACGCCGACACCCGCACCGCCGCGTCCTTGCTGCTGGGCGCGTGCGCCCAGCGCGCGTTCGCCTACGACGCGACGCCCGACGGAGTCCGTCCGCCGCTGGACGACTTCGCCCGGCGCCTGGCCCGCACCCTCCTGGCCGGAATCGCCCCCGAGGCGGAGCCGGCCGGGACGGCCTGAAGGGCCCGTCGGCCGGTCAGGCGGTCAGCCAGTCGTCGATCCCCGACAGCAGCCTCTGCTTCACGTCCTGCGGTGCCGCCGAACCCCGTACGGACTGCCGGGCCAGTTCCGCGAGCTCCGCGTCCGTGAAGGCGTGGTGCTCGCGGGCGATCTCGTACTGGGCGGCCAGCCTGGAGCCGAACAGCAGTGGGTCGTCGGCGCCCAGCGCCATCGGGACGCCCGCCTCGAACAGGGTGCGCAGCGGGACGTCCTCCGGCTTCTCGTAGACGCCGAGTGCCACGTTCGAGGCCGGGCACACCTCGCAGGTCACCCCTCGGTCGGCGAGCCGCTTCAGCAGCCGGGGGTCCTCCGCCGCGCGCACTCCGTGCCCGATCCGGGTGGCGTCCAGGTCGTCCAGACAGTCGCGTACCGAGGCCGGGCCGGTCAGCTCGCCGCCGTGCGGCGCCGCCAGCAGGCCGCCCTCGCGGGCGATGGCGAACGCGCGGTCGAAGTCCCGGGCCATGCCCCGGCGTTCGTCGTTCGACAGCCCGAATCCGACGATCCCCCGGTCCGCGTAGCGCACCGCCAGGCGGGCCAGCGTACGGGCGTCCAGCGGGTGCTTCATCCGGTTCGCGGCCACCAGGACCCGCATGCCGAGCCCGGTCTCGCGCGAGGCGGTGTCCACCGCGTCCAGGATGATCTCCAGCGCCGGGATCAGCCCGCCCAGGCGCGGCGCGTACGAGGTCGGGTCGACCTGGATCTCCAGCCAGCCCGAGCCGTCCCGCACATCCTCCTCGGCCGCTTCCCGGACCAGCCGCTGTATGTCCTCCGGCTGCCGCAGGCACGAGCGGGCCGCGTCGTACAGGCGCTGGAAGCGGAACCAGCCCCGCTCGTCGGTCGCCCGCAGTCTCGGCGGCTCCCCGCTCGTCAGCGCCTCGGTGAGCGCGTCGGGCAGCCGCACCCCGTACTTGTCGGCCAGCTCCAGCACGGTGCCGGGCCGCATCGACCCGGTGAAGTGCAGATGCAGATGGGCTTTCGGCAGCTCAGAGACATCACGTACAGGTACACGCTCCATCCAAGGATCCTGCCGTACGTCCCCGCCGTCCCGGTAGCGGTTTCCCCGATCGTGGTCTTGCTCGCACAAAGGAACAGAACGGAACAGGGCACCCGGGACCGATGTCCCGGGTGCCCTGTACGACTTCTGCGCGCGGGAACTCAGTCCCGCGCCTCGGCCAGCAGCTTCTGGATCCGGCTGACGCCCTCGACGAGGTCCTCGTCGCCGAGCGCGTACGACAGCCGCAGGTATCCCGGCGTGCCGAAGGCCTCGCCCGGAACGACCGCGACCTCGGCCTCCTCCAGGATCAGCGCGGCCAGTTCCACGCTGTCCTGCGGGCGCTTGCCGCGGATCTCCTTGCCCAGCAGGCCCTTCACCGACGGGTAGGCGTAGAACGCGCCCTCGGGCTCGGGGCAGAGCACGCCGTCGATCTCGTTCAGCATCCGCACGATCGTCTTGCGGCGCCGGTCGAAGGCCTCGCGCATCTCGGCGACGGCCGACAGGTCGCCGGAGACGGCGGCCAGGGCGGCCACCTGGGCCACGTTGGAGACGTTCGACGTGGCGTGCGACTGGAGGTTCGTGGCCGCCTTGACGACGTCCTTCGGGCCGATGACCCAGCCCACGCGCCAGCCCGTCATGGCGTACGTCTTGGCGACACCGTTGACCACGATGCACTTGTCGGCCAGCTCGGGCACGACCACCGGCAGGGAGTGGAACTCCGCGTCGCCGTAGACGAGGTGCTCGTAGATCTCGTCGGTCAGGACCCACAGGCCCTTCTCGGCGGCCCAGCGGCCGATCTCCTCGATCTGCTCGCGGGTGTAGACCGCGCCGGTCGGGTTGGAGGGGGAGACGAAGAGCAGCACCTTGGTGTTCTCGGTGCGGGCCGCCTCCAGCTGCTCCACCGAGACCCGGTAACCGGTCGTCTCGTCGGCGACGACCTCGACCGGGACACCGCCGGCCAGCCGGATCGACTCCGGGTAGGTGGTCCAGTACGGCGCCGGGACGATGACCTCGTCGCCCGGGTCGAGGATCGCGGCGAACGCCTCGTAGATCGCCTGCTTGCCGCCGTTGGTCACCAGGATCTGGGACGCGTCGACCTCGTACCCGGAGTCGCGCAGCGTCTTCGCGGCGATGGCGGTCTTGAGCTCGGGCAGGCCGCCGGCGGGCGTGTAGCGGTGGTACTTCGGGTTCTTGCAGGCCTCGACGGCCGCCTCGACGATGTAGTCCGGAGTCGGGAAGTCGGGCTCGCCGGCGCCGAATCCGATCACCGGACGCCCGGCGGCCTTCAGGGCCTTGGCCTTGGCGTCCACGGCGAGGGTGGCAGACTCGGAGATCGCGCCGATGCGGGCGGAGACCCGGCGCTCGGTGGGAGAGGTTGCAGCGCTCATGGACCCCATCGTTTCAGACCGGAAACGCCCCCGGCACGCTGGTTTCACAGACTGAACAGGACCGGGCGCAGTCCTGAACACCAGTCCGGAACCCCACGATGGCCTGGTGATCTTCCGTCAGCTTTCCGGTGATCTTCCGCTTCCGGCGCCCTCACGGGCGCTTTCTGTTCGACGACCGGCCCCGGACCACGTACACTCTCACCTCGTTGGCCTTCAGCGGCCCGCGCTCATCGGGTGCACACCGAGCACCCGTCCGGATGCGGTACGTTGGGGACACACAAAGGGTCGTAGCTCAATTGGTAGAGCACCGGTCTCCAAAACCGGCGGTTGGGGGTTCAAGTCCCTCCGGCCCTGCTACACACACCATTCGCCAGTGATGTGTGCGCATGTACGTACAGAAATGCACCGCCGTGCGGCTCAAACCGGGCGCGGCACGGTCACGACCCGGAATCAGGTGAGGACGAATGGCGGACGCCGTGGGCTCCATCGACATGCCTGATGCCCAGGACGAGGCGCTCGAGTCCAAGAAGAAGCCCCGCAAGGGTGGCAAGCGCGCCAAGAAGGGCCCGCTGAAGCGACTCGCCCTCTTCTACCGGCAGATCGTTGCGGAACTGCGCAAGGTCGTCTGGCCGACGCGCAACCAGCTGACGTCGTACACCACTGTGGTGATCTTCTTCGTTGCGATCATGATCGCTCTGGTCACCGTGATTGACTATGGGCTCAGCCATGGAGCCAAGTACGTCTTCGGCTGAGCCGACCTAGCGAAGGGCGCCGCGGTTACCGGCGTCCCTTTCGCGTGTTCCACCCCTATGTATCCAGGAAGAAGCAGCCACAGTGTCTGACGCCAACCTGAACGACGACGCCATCGAGCCGGACGAGTCCGTGGACGACGAGCTCGACAACGTCGAGGGCGCGGACGAGCAGGACGAGTTCGAGGCTGCGGAAGCCGAGGCGGGTGAGCCGGCCGAGGAGGCCGCGCTGCACGCCCTGGACGAGGACGAGACCACCGAGGACGAGTCCGAGGAAGACGAGTCCGACGAGGACGACTCCGAGGAGGCCGTCGAGGACGAGGCCGCCGAGGAGGAGGCCGAGCCCGTCGACCCCGTCGAGGCCCTCCGTCAGGAACTGCGTTCCCTGCCCGGCGAGTGGTACGTGATCCACACCTACGCCGGCTACGAGAACCGCGTGAAGACCAACCTGGAGCAGCGCGCCGTCTCGCTGAACGTCGAGGACTACATCTTCCAGGCCGAGGTGCCGCAGGAAGAGGTCGTCCAGATCAAGAACGGCGACCGCAAGACCATCCGCCAGAACAAGCTCCCCGGCTACGTGCTGGTGCGCATGGACCTGACGAACGAGTCCTGGGGCGTCGTCCGCAACACCCCCGGTGTCACCGGCTTCGTGGGCAACGCCTACGACCCGTACCCGCTGACCCTGGACGAGATCGTCAAGATGCTCGCCCCGGAGGCCGAGGAGAAGGCCGCCCGTGAGGCCGCCGAGGCCGAGGGCAAGCCGGCGCCGCAGCGCAAGGTCGAGGTCCAGGTGCTGGACTTCGAGGTCGGCGACTCGGTCACCGTCACCGACGGTCCGTTCGCCACGCTCCAGGCGACCATCAACGAGATCAACCCGGACTCCAAGAAGGTCAAGGGCCTGGTGGAGATCTTCGGCCGCGAGACGCCGGTCGAGCTCTCCTTCGACCAGATCCAGAAGAACTGAACCGTCCTCGGGGAACACCGGCCGGGATCGAGAGATCCGGGGTGTGACGAGCGACGGGCGAGTGACATAGGCAACACGGCGGCCGAGGGCGCCTCGGACAGTGCGGCACAGCCCGCGCGGTCCGGGCGCCCTCGCCCCGTTCCCGCCCGCGGCCCCTTCCCCTTTTCTGCGCTCGGCCTTTCCGGTGGCCGGTGCCGGTGTCGGCCAACTGGTCTCGGTCGCCGGGCTGTTCGGCGGGATTTTCCTGGTAGCGGGGCTGGTCAGGACAGTGCTCGCGGTGCGGCGCCGTACCCCCGTGAAACCCGCCTGACCAGCTCGATTTCTTGTGCCGGGAGTGCATCGGCTACCGTAGTGCGGTATGCCTCCATCCGGATTAACCGGACGGAAGCTGAAAACTCTCACTAGGACCCGGAGAGAGCACATGCCTCCCAAGAAGAAGAAGGTCACGGGGCTTATCAAGCTCCAGATCAACGCCGGTGCGGCGAACCCGGCTCCGCCGGTCGGCCCCGCGCTCGGTCAGCACGGCGTCAACATCATGGAGTTCTGCAAGGCCTACAACGCCGCGACCGAGTCGCAGCGTGGCTGGGTCATCCCGGTGGAGATCACGGTCTACGAGGACCGTTCCTTCACCTTCGTGACCAAGACTCCGCCGGCCGCGAAGATGATCCTCAAGGCCGCGGGTGTCGAGAAGGGCTCCGGCGAGCCGCACAAGACCAAGGTCGCCAAGATCACCGAGGCGCAGGTCCGCGAGATCGCCACGACCAAGATGCCCGACCTCAACGCCAACGACCTGGACGCCGCCGCGAAGATCATCGCCGGCACCGCCCGTTCCATGGGCATCACGGTCGAAGGCTGAACCCCAGCCCCGTAGCACCTTCGTAGAACCGTGGCGGGGCCTGCTCGGCCCGTACCACGACTCCTCAAGAACACACAGGAGCAGTAGTGAGCAAGCGCAGCAAGTCTCTCCGCGCTGCGGACGCCAAGATCGACCGGGACAAGCTCTACGCCCCCCTCGAGGCCGTCCGTCTCGCCAAGGAGACCTCCACCAGCAAGTTCGACGGCACCGTCGAGGTCGCCTTCCGCCTGGGTGTCGACCCGCGCAAGGCCGACCAGATGGTCCGTGGCACCGTGAACCTGCCGCACGGCACCGGCAAGACCGCCCGGGTCCTGGTCTTCGCGACCGGTGACCGTGCTGCGGCCGCAGAGGCTGCGGGCGCCGACATCGTCGGCTCCGACGAACTGATCGACGAGGTCGCGAAGGGCCGTCTGGACTTCGACGCCGTCGTCGCCACCCCTGACCTCATGGGCAAGGTCGGCCGCCTCGGCCGCGTGCTCGGTCCCCGTGGTCTCATGCCGAACCCCAAGACCGGCACCGTCACCCCGGACGTCGTCAAGGCTGTCAACGACATCAAGGGCGGCAAGATCGAGTTCCGCGTCGACAAGCACTCGAACCTGCACTTCATCATCGGCAAGGTGTCCTTCGACGACGCCAAGCTGGTGGAGAACTACGGCGCCGCGCTCGACGAGATCCTTCGTCTGAAGCCGTCGGCCGCCAAGGGTCGTTACGTCAAGAAGGCCGCGATCAGCACCACGATCGGCCCCGGCATCCCGGTCGACCCGAACCGCACCCGCAACCTCCTCGTCGAGGAGGACCCGGCGGCGGTCTGAGCCTGACGCTCACCCCAGTCGGTCACGGGCCCCGCACCTCTTTCCAGGTGCGGGGCCCGTCCCTGTTTCCGCGCGCACCCGTGCCCTTTCCGCGGCGCCGGGTTAGCGTGAAGATCACGGGGACACGAGGGGGGTACGGATGAGGGACAGACTCGTCGGGCGCGGTGTCCTCCCGTTGCTCCTCGCGGCCGCGCTGACCGCCCTCACGGGCTGCACCTCCGACCGTGACGGCGACCCGGGGCCCGAGGAGTCCGACAGCGCCCCGCACCGCCCCGACACCCGCACGGCGGCCGCGCTGCGCGCCGTGGAGCGGGCCACCGTCCGGGCCGGTTCCGCGCGGATCACCTCGGCCACGGTCATGGGCGCCATGCTCTCCACCCGGACCGAGGGCGCCCTGGACTGGGCCGGCGACTCCACCGGCACCCTGCGCATCACGTACACCGGCGGCGAACTGGCCGCGACCATGCGCAGGCTGGGCACCACCACGATGGAGGCCCGGCTGCTGCCCGACGCGTACTACGCGCAGGTCGGCACCCGCTTCGCGCGGCAGATGGGCGGCCGGCACTGGATCAGATACGACTACGAGGACCTGGACGCCCTGCCCGGCGACTCGGGCCGGTATCTGAAGGACCAGCTCCGCAACACCGCCCCCGTCCCGCCGGTCCGGCTCCTGCTGGCCTCCGGGGACGTCCGTGCGGCCGGGGTGGAGACGGTGGACGGCGTGAGGACCCGGCACTACACGGGCACGGTGGAGGTGGCCGGTCTCACCGACCGCGCCCTGCGCGAGCAGCTCACCGCGGCCGGGGTCACCGGCGAGACCCTGGACATCTGGGTCGACGACCGCGACCTGCTGGTGAAGAAGGTGGAGGAGGCGCGGATGTCGACGGGCCTGATGACCCAGACCGCCCACTACCGCGACTACGGCGTACGGCTCTCGGTGCGCCGCCCGCCGGCCGCGGACACCCGGGACTTCGAGGACCTGGTGAAGCAGCAGAAGAGCACGCCCTGACCGTACGGTCGCGGCCGGGCGTGAGCCCCGTACGGGCGGATTTGCCTGACGGTCGCCCGCTCACGTACTCTCTTGCCGAAGCCAAAGACCGCTGGTCGTTGCCGTGTGCTCGCGAGAGGGCGCGGTGGCCGAAGGATCCGCTGACAGTGGACGACCCGCGCAGGTGACCGTGGAAATGCTCCCGGAGTTCATGGTTCGCGCCATGTACGCCCGGTCGAGCTACGCCCCGTGCGCCTGCGCCGGGGCGTTTCGTCTGTCCAGCCCCTTCTGAGCGGTCCTCATCACCCGGAAGGAGGCCACGCTCATGGCAAGGCCCGACAAGGCTGCCGCGGTAGCCGAGCTCGCGGACCAGTTCCGCAGCTCGAACGCTGCTGTGCTGACCGAGTACCGGGGTCTCACCGTGGCGCAGCTCAAGACGCTGCGCCGTTCGCTCGGTGAAGACGCCCAGTACGCCGTGGTGAAGAACACGCTGACCAAGATTGCGGCCAACGAGGCCGGGATCGACACGCTCGACGACCTGTTCAACGGTCCGACGGCGGTCGCCTTCATCACCGGTGACCCGGTGACGTCGGCGAAGGGTCTTCGTGACTTCGCCAAGGACAACCCGAACCTCGTCATCAAGGGCGGTGTCCTTGACGGCAAGGCGCTGTCCGCCGACGAGATCAAGAAGCTTGCGGACCTCGAGTCCCGCGAGGTTCTGCTCGCCAAGCTGGCGGGCGCCATGAAGGGCAAGCAGACGCAGGCTGCACAGCTCTTCCAGGCGCTTCCCTCGAAGCTCGTCCGCACCGTGGACGCGCTCCGTGCCAAGGTCGACGAGCAGGGCGGTGCCGAGTAACTCGGCTCGCGAAATGACCGCCGCCTGAGGCTCCCCGCCGGGGGCGGAGGTCGTAGCGGGCCGAACGTACGCCCGCCATACATGTACATCCGGCACCAGCCGATTTAGTGGAAGGAAAGCCATCATGGCTCTCACCCAGGACGAACTGCTCGCCGAGTTCGAGGGCATGACCCTCATCCAGCTCTCCGAGTTCGTGAAGGCGTTCGAGGAGAAGTTCGACGTCACCGCCGCTGCCGCGACCGTCGTCGCCGGTGGCCCGGTCGGCCCCGTCGCCGCCGAGGCCGAGGAGGAGAAGGACGAGTTCGACGTCATCCTCACCGGTGCGGGCGACAAGAAGATCCAGGTCATCAAGGTCGTGCGTGAGCTGACCTCCCTGGGTCTGAAGGAGGCCAAGGACCTCGTGGACGGCGCCCCGAAGCCCGTCCTCGAGAAGGTCGCCAAGGACGCCGCCGAGAAGGCCGCCGAGTCCCTCAAGGGCGCCGGCGCCTCCGTCGAGGTCAAGTAACACCCCGAGGTCCCCTGGGCCTCGCCTGCACGCTGATTACGGCCTCCTGGGGCTGTAACGCGAACGCACCGAAGAGCGATCATCCATCTGGGTGGTCGCTCTTCGGCGTTCGAGGGGCCGGGTGGCGGCCTCCTTGCACCGGTCGGTCCGGCGAGTATGGTGATCTTCATCGTGCCTGCGAAACCCCCGGTGGCAGGCGGCAAGTGACGAGCGCGGCAGCCGGTTCGGGCCAGGGGGCCTTGACGAACCGCACGCAGCGCGCAATTCTCAGGACGCGTCGTCACAACGATCCGAATCCGAGGCATGGATCGACGACGTGGAGGGCAGTATCAACGTGCATTGAGGGCGTGGGCTTGCGCAGGTGTCGAGAACAACGAGGGTCTCGAAAAACCCGCACTGGACATCAGTGTGCCAAGTGGCTACACTGTCCCTTTGCGCTGCCTGTTAGCTGTCCCCTGCCCGTCACCAGGGGCATGCCTTCACTCGAGCATCACTGACCGGAACTCTCTGAGCTGGCCTTTTGGTCGGATCTGGAACCTCCTGTCCTGATGCGTGAGCGAGGGACCGGTACGCGCGTAGTGAGTCCGAGCCCTCGGAAGGACCCCCTCTTGGCCGCCTCGCGCACTGCCTCGACCGCGAATACGAACAACGCTGCCAGCACCGCCCCGCTGCGCATCTCCTTTGCAAAGATCAAGGAGCCTCTCGAGGTTCCGAACCTGCTCGCGCTGCAGACCGAGAGCTTCGACTGGCTGCTCGGCAACACCGCTTGGCAGACTCGGGTCGAGGAGGCTCTGGAGAGCGGTCAGGACGTCCCCACCAAGTCCGGTCTGGAGGAGATCTTCGAGGAGATCTCCCCGATCGAGGACTTCTCCGGGTCGATGTCCCTGACCTTCCGCGACCACCGTTTCGAACCGCCGAAGAACAGCATCGACGAGTGCAAGGACCGTGACTTCACGTACGCGGCCCCGCTCTTCGTCACGGCTGAGTTCACCAACAACGAGACCGGCGAGATCAAGTCCCAGACGGTCTTCATGGGCGACTTCCCGCTCATGACCAACAAGGGCACCTTCGTCATCAACGGCACCGAGCGTGTCGTGGTGTCGCAGCTGGTCCGTTCGCCGGGTGTCTACTTCGACTCCTCCATCGACAAGACGTCCGACAAGGACATCTTCTCCGCCAAGATCATCCCGTCCCGGGGTGCCTGGCTGGAGATGGAGATCGACAAGCGCGACATGGTCGGTGTGCGCATCGACCGCAAGCGCAAGCAGTCCGTCACCGTCCTCCTGAAGGCTCTCGGCTGGACCACCGAGCAGATCCTCGAGGAGTTCGGCGAGTACGAGTCCATGCGCGCCACCCTGGAGAAGGACCACACCCAGGGCCAGGACGACGCGCTGCTCGACATCTACCGCAAGCTGCGTCCGGGCGAGCCCCCCACGCGTGAGGCCGCGCAGACGCTGCTGGAGAACCTGTACTTCAACCCCAAGCGCTACGACCTGGCCAAGGTCGGCCGCTACAAGGTCAACAAGAAGCTGGGTGCGGAGGCTCCGCTCGACGCGGGCGTCCTGACCGTCGAGGACGTCATCTCGACGATCAAGTACCTGGTGAAGCTGCACGCGGGCGAGACCGAGACGGTCGCCGACAGCGGCCAGTCGATCGTCGTCGAGACCGACGACATCGACCACTTCGGCAACCGTCGTCTGCGCAGCGTCGGCGAGCTCATCCAGAACCAGGTCCGTACGGGTCTGGCGCGTATGGAGCGCGTCGTGCGCGAGCGCATGACGACCCAGGACGTCGAGGCGATCACGCCGCAGACCCTGATCAACATCCGGCCGGTCGTCGCCTCCATCAAGGAGTTCTTCGGCACCAGCCAGCTGTCGCAGTTCATGGACCAGAACAACCCGCTGTCGGGTCTCACCCACAAGCGCCGTCTGTCGGCTCTTGGCCCGGGTGGTCTCTCCCGTGAGCGGGCCGGCTTCGAGGTCCGTGACGTGCACCCCTCGCACTACGGCCGCATGTGCCCGATCGAGACCCCCGAAGGCCCGAACATCGGTCTGATCGGCTCGCTCGCCTCCTACGGCCGCGTCAACGCGTTCGGCTTCGTGGAGACGCCGTACCGCAAGGTCGTCGACGGTGTCGTCACCGACGAGGTCGACTACCTGACGGCCGACGAGGAGGACCGCTTCGTCATCGCGCAGGCCAACGCCACGCTCGACGACGACCTGCGCTTCACCGAGAACCGCGTCCTGGTCCGCCGTCGTGGCGGCGAGGTCGACTACGTCCCCGGTGACGACGTCGACTACATGGACGTCTCGCCGCGCCAGATGGTGTCGGTCGCGACCGCCATGATCCCGTTCCTCGAGCACGACGACGCCAACCGTGCCCTCATGGGCGCGAACATGATGCGTCAGGCCGTGCCGCTGATTAAGTCCGAGGCTCCGCTCGTCGGCACCGGCATGGAGTACCGCTCCGCCGTCGACGCCGGCGACGTGGTCAAGGCCGAGAAGGCGGGTGTCGTCCAGGAGGTCTCCGCGGACTACATCACCACCGCCAACGACGACGGCACGTACATCACGTACCGCCTGGCCAAGTTCGCCCGCTCCAACCAGGGCACCTCGGTCAACCAGAAGGTCATCGTCAACGAGGGCGACCGGATCATCGAGGGCCAGGTCCTCGCCGACGGTCCGGCCACCGAGAACGGCGAGATGGCCCTGGGCAAGAACCTGCTCGTGGCGTTCATGCCGTGGGAGGGTCACAACTACGAGGACGCGATCATCCTGTCGCAGCGCCTCGTGCAGGACGACGTCCTCTCCTCGATCCACATCGAGGAGCACGAGGTCGACGCCCGTGACACCAAGCTCGGCCCCGAGGAGATCACCCGGGACATCCCGAACGTCTCCGAGGAGGTCCTCGCCGACCTCGACGAGCGCGGCATCATCCGGATCGGTGCCGAGGTCGTCGCCGGCGACATCCTCGTCGGCAAGGTCACGCCCAAGGGTGAGACCGAGCTGACGCCGGAGGAGCGCCTGCTGCGCGCGATCTTCGGTGAGAAGGCCCGTGAGGTCCGTGACACCTCGCTGAAGGTCCCGCACGGCGAGATCGGCAAGGTCATCGGCGTCCGCGTCTTCGACCGCGAAGAGGGCGACGAGCTGCCGCCGGGCGTGAACCAGCTGGTCCGCGTCTACGTCGCGCAGAAGCGCAAGATCACCGACGGTGACAAGCTCGCCGGCCGTCACGGCAACAAGGGTGTCATCTCCAAGATCCTGCCGATCGAGGACATGCCGTTCCTGGAGGACGGCACCGCGGTCGACATCATCCTCAACCCGCTCGGTGTCCCGTCCCGAATGAACCCGGGACAGGTGCTGGAGATCCACCTCGGCTGGCTCGCCAGCCGCGGCTGGGACGTCTCCGGTCTTGCCGAAGAGTGGGCCCAGCGTCTTCAGGTCATCGGTGCCGACCAGGTCGCCCCGGGCACCAACGTCGCCACCCCGGTGTTCGACGGTGCGCGCGAGGACGAGCTGGCGGGTCTGCTGCAGCACACCATCCCGAACCGCGACGGCGAGCGCATGGTGCTCCCGACCGGCAAGGCGCGGCTGTTCGACGGCCGCTCCGGTGAGCCGTTCCCGGACCCGATCTCGGTCGGCTACATGTACATCCTGAAGCTGCACCACCTGGTCGACGACAAGCTGCACGCCCGGTCGACCGGTCCGTACTCGATGATCACCCAGCAGCCGCTGGGTGGTAAGGCCCAGTTCGGTGGCCAGCGCTTCGGTGAGATGGAGGTGTGGGCGCTGGAGGCTTACGGCGCCGCGTACGCCCTCCAGGAGCTGCTGACCATCAAGTCCGACGACGTCACCGGCCGCGTGAAGGTCTACGAGGCCATCGTCAAGGGCGAGAACATCCCGGAGCCCGGCATCCCCGAGTCCTTCAAGGTGCTCATCAAGGAGATGCAGTCCCTGTGCCTCAACGTGGAGGTGCTGTCCTCGGACGGCATGTCCATCGAGATGCGCGACACCGACGAGGACGTCTTCCGCGCGGCGGAGGAGCTTGGCATCGACCTGTCCCGGCGCGAGCCGAGCAGCGTCGAAGAGGTCTGACGGGAGTCCGGCCGGGCTCAGCATGAGCCCGGCCGGCCCCAGGACCCCCGTATCAGACCCCATGACTTACAACCCTGAGAGGGATTGACGCATAGTGCTCGACGTCAACTTCTTCGACGAGCTCCGGATCGGTCTGGCCACCGCTGACGACATCCGTCAGTGGAGCCACGGCGAGGTCAAGAAGCCCGAGACCATCAACTACCGCACCCTGAAGCCCGAAAAGGACGGACTCTTCTGCGAGAAGATCTTCGGTCCGACCCGGGACTGGGAGTGCTACTGCGGCAAGTACAAGCGCGTCCGCTTCAAGGGCATCATCTGTGAGCGCTGCGGCGTCGAGGTCACTCGCGCCAAGGTGCGCCGTGAGCGGATGGGCCACATCGAGCTGGCCGCTCCCGTCACCCACATCTGGTACTTCAAGGGCGTCCCGTCGCGTCTGGGCTACCTGCTGGACCTGGCGCCGAAGGACCTCGAGAAGGTCATCTACTTCGCCGCGTACATGATCACGTTCGTGGACGAGGAGCGCCGCACCCGCGACCTGCCCTCGCTGGAGGCCCACGTCTCCGTCGAGCGTCAGCAGATCGAGAACCGCCGCGACGCCGACCTCGAGGCCCGCGCCAAGAAGCTCGAGACCGACCTGGCCGAGCTCGAGGCCGAGGGTGCCAAGGCCGACGTGCGCCGCAAGGTGCGCGAGGGCGCCGAGCGTGAGATGAAGCAGCTGCGCGACCGTTCGCAGCGCGAGATCGACCGTCTCGACGAGGTGTGGACCCGGTTCAAGAACCTCAAGGTCCAGGACCTCGAGGGCGACGAGCTGCTCTACCGCGAGCTGCGCGACCGCTTCGGCACGTACTTCGACGGTTCGATGGGTGCCGCGGCGCTGCAGAAGCGCCTGGAGTCCTTCGACCTCGACGAGGAGGCCGAGAAGCTCCGCGAGATCATCCGCACCGGCAAGGGCCAGAAGAAGACCCGTGCGCTCAAGCGCCTGAAGGTCGTCTCCGCGTTCCTGCAGACCAGCAACAGCCCCAAGGGCATGGTGCTGGACTGCGTGCCGGTCATCCCGCCGGACCTTCGCCCGATGGTGCAGCTGGACGGTGGCCGCTTCGCGACCTCCGACCTCAACGACCTGTACCGCCGTGTGATCAACCGCAACAACCGCCTGAAGCGGCTTCTCGACCTCGGCGCGCCCGAGATCATCGTGAACAACGAGAAGCGCATGCTCCAGGAGGCCGTCGACGCGCTGTTCGACAACGGCCGTCGTGGTCGCCCGGTCACGGGCCCCGGCAACCGTCCGCTGAAGTCCCTCAGCGACATGCTGAAGGGCAAGCAGGGTCGATTCCGTCAGAACCTGCTCGGCAAGCGTGTGGACTACTCCGCGCGTTCCGTGATCGTCGTCGGTCCGCAGCTGAAGCTGCACCAGTGCGGTCTGCCCAAGGCCATGGCGCTGGAGCTCTTCAAGCCGTTCGTGATGAAGCGCCTGGTCGACCTGAACCACGCGCAGAACATCAAGAGCGCCAAGCGGATGGTCGAGCGCGGCCGCACGGTCGTGTACGACGTCCTCGAAGAGGTCATCGCCGAGCACCCGGTTCTGCTGAACCGTGCGCCCACCCTGCACCGCCTCGGCATCCAGGCCTTCGAGCCGCAGCTGGTCGAGGGCAAGGCCATCCAGATCCACCCGCTCGTCTGCACCGCGTTCAACGCGGACTTCGACGGTGACCAGATGGCCGTGCACCTGCCGCTGTCCGCGGAGGCGCAGGCCGAGGCCCGCATCCTGATGCTGTCCTCGAACAACATCCTCAAGCCCGCCGACGGCCGTCCGGTGACGATGCCGACCCAGGACATGGTCCTCGGTCTGTTCTTCCTGACGACCGACGGTGAGCTGCGCGACACCAAGGGCGAGGGCCGCGCGTTCGGCTCCACGGCCGAGGCGATCATGGCGTTCGACGCCGGTGAGCTCGCGCTGCAGTCGGCGATCGACATCCGCTTCCCGGTGGGCACCATCCCGCCGCGCGGCTGGACCCCGCCGGCGCAGGAGGAGGGCGAGCCGGAGTGGCAGCAGGGTGACACCTTCCGCCTGCGGACGACCCTGGGCCGTGCGCTCTTCAACGAGCTGCTGCCCGAGGACTACCCGTTCGTCGACTACTCGGTGGGCAAGAAGCAGCTCGGCGAGATCGTCAACGACCTGGCGGAGCGCTACCCCAAGGTCATCGTGGCGGCGACGCTCGACAACCTGAAGTCGGCCGGCTTCTACTGGGGCACCCGCTCCGGTGTCACCGTGGCCATCTCCGACGTCGTCGTCCCCGAGGCCAAGAAGGCCATCGTCGCGGGCTACGAGGCGCAGGACGAGAAGGTCCAGAAGCAGTACGAGCGCGGTCTGATCACCAAGGAAGAGCGCACGCAGGAGCTCATCGCGATCTGGACCAAGGCGACCAACGAGGTCGCCGAGGCGATGAACGCGAACTTCCCCAAGACGAACCCCATCTTCATGATGGTTGACTCGGGTGCCCGAGGAAACATGATGCAGATGCGGCAGATCGCCGGTATGCGTGGTCTGGTGTCGAACGCGAAGAACGAGACCATCCCGCGTCCGATCAAGGCGTCCTTCCGTGAGGGCCTGTCCGTGCTGGAGTACTTCATCTCCACGCACGGTGCCCGTAAGGGTCTGGCGGACACCGCCCTGCGTACCGCCGACTCGGGTTACCTGACCCGTCGTCTGGTGGACGTCTCGCAGGACGTCATCATCCGCGAGGAGGACTGCGGCACCGAGCGCGGCCTCAAGCTGGCCATCGCCGAGCGCGGCGCCGACGGCGTCCTGCGCAAGGCGGACAACGCCGAGACCAGCGTGTACGCGCGCTGCCTCGCCGAGGACATCGTCGTCGACGGCAAGGTGCTCGCCCCGGCGGGCGTCGACCTCGGTGACGTCCTCATCGACCAGCTGGTCGGCGCGGGCGTCGAGGAGGTCAAGACCCGCTCGGTCCTGACCTGCGAGTCCGCCGTCGGCACCTGCGCGATGTGCTACGGCCGCTCGCTGGCCACCGGCAAGCTGGTCGACATCGGTGAGGCGGTCGGCATCATCGCCGCCCAGTCCATCGGTGAGCCCGGTACCCAGCTGACGATGCGTACCTTCCACACCGGTGGTGTGGCCGGTGACGACATCACCCAGGGTCTGCCGCGTGTCGTCGAGCTCTTCGAGGCCCGTACCCCGAAGGGTGTCGCCCCGATCTCCGAGGCCTCCGGCCGCGTGCGGATCGAGGAGACCGAGAAGACCAAGAAGATCGTCATCACGCCGGACGACGGCAGCGACGAGACGGCGTTCCCGATCTCGAAGCGCGCCCGACTCCTGGTCAGCGAGGGCGAGCACGTCGAGGTGGGCCAGAAGCTCACCGTGGGTGCCACCAACCCGCACGACGTGCTGCGCATCCTGGGCCAGCGTGCCGTCCAGGTCCACCTGGTCGGCGAGGTCCAGAAGGTCTACAACTCGCAGGGTGTGTCGATCCACGACAAGCACATCGAGATCATCATCCGGCAGATGCTGCGCCGTGTGACGATCATCGAGTCGGGCGACGCCGAGCTGCTGCCCGGCGAGCTGGTCGAGCGCTCGAAGTTCGAGACCGAGAACCGTCGTGTGGTCCAGGAGGGTGGTCACCCGGCTTCGGGTCGTCCGCAGCTCATGGGTATCACCAAGGCCTCGCTGGCGACGGAGTCCTGGCTGTCGGCCGCCTCCTTCCAGGAGACGACCCGAGTTCTGACGGACGCGGCGATCAACGCCAAGTCCGACAGCCTCATCGGCCTCAAGGAGAACGTCATCATCGGTAAGCTCATCCCGGCCGGTACGGGTCTGTCCCGCTACCGCAACATCCGGGTCGAGCCGACCGAGGAGGCCAAGGCCGCGATGTACTCGGCCGTCGGCTACGACGACATCGACTACTCGCCGTTCGGCACCGGCTCCGGCCAGGCCGTTCCGCTGGAGGACTACGACTACGGTCCGTACAACCAGTAGGGCGCAGGTCGTCTGAAGCACTGAAGGGCGGTCACCCCACGGGGTGGCCGCCCTTCGGCGTTTCCGCACCGGGGTCCGGTGCGGCTCTCAGCGCGGCTGCTGCGGCTGGAGGTACGGCTGGAGGTGGTGCAGCCGGGTGTGGTAGTCCGGGTGGGATGAGAGCAGTTTGCTCAGCGCGCTCTCCTCGACGGGGACACCGCCGTTCTGGGCGGTGGCCTGGGCCTCGGCCTGCTGCTCCTGCTGGTGCAGCTTGCCCAGTACGGCGGCCAGCATCGGGGCGAAGCCGAGCGCGGCGGCGTGCTCGTCGGCGCGCAGCTCGGCGCGGCGGCCGACGGCGGCGAGTGCGTACGGCACGCCCAGGATCAGCAGCGGCAGCCCGTAGAGCGTGCTGATCGTGGCCATCGCGATACCGCCGATGAACAGCACCACGAAGGCGACGCCGAAGCAGCCGAAGGCCTTCGACACCCGGAAGACGAAGGTGGAGAACGCCTTCAGGAAGCGCCAGGCGAGCCGGCCCGGCAGCGCGTACCAGTAGCCGAGCAGGCCGGACCAGGCGTGGCCGCCGACGTGGTGGCCCAGCTCGTGGGCCATGACGGCGGCGAGTTCGCCGTTGGGGAGCTCGTTCATGGCGAAGCGGGTGACGCCGACGATGTGGCCGGCCGCGGCGACCGCGTTGAGGCCGTCGCTGTCCTCGACCCACAGCTCGTAGTTGCGCCCCTCGACACCGGCGCGGGCCGTGACCTCCCGCCAGACGGGTTCGATTTTGGCTCGTTCTTGTGGAGTGGGGTAGCGCAGATGAAGCAGACGGCGTGCGAGGGCGCTCTCCGTCGGGCGGTGGAACACGAGTGCGCCACTGGCGATCCAGAGCAGGATCACCACGAACGCCAGATCGCCGAAGATCGCGGAGACCAGACCGACGACACACAGGCTGCACAGGAAGTTCGGCAGGTAGAGCAGCAGGTTGCCGACCGCGGTGGCGTCGGTGCGGCGCTGTTGGGCGGAGATCATCACCCGGCGGGCGTCGGTGTTGATGTGGTGCGGATGGGCGGGGTCGGCGGCGGCCGCTGCCGCGCCGGGAGCCGAGGGAGGGGCCTGGGTAGGGGCCTGGGTGTACTGGGGCGGTATCGGGGCGGAGGTCCCCGGGTAGGCGGGTGCCGCCTGCGGGTACGTGGGCGGCTGCGACAGGCCCGGATAGGCGGGCGGCTGCTGGCCCGGGTACGCGGGCGGCTGTTGCTGCTGCGGGTACGAGGGCCCCGGCTGCGGATACGCCGGAGGCTGCTGCTGCGGATACGAGGGCTGTTGCTGCTGGGGGTACGCCGGCGGCTGCTGTTGCTGCGGATACGCGGGCGGCTGCGACAGGCCCGGATACGCGGGCGGCTGCTGGCCCGGGTGGGCGGGCGGCTGTTGCTGCTGCGGGTTCTGCGGGGGTACCGACGGTCGGGCTGTCTGCGTGGGGTACTCCGGGGGCTCCGGGGACTCCGGTGATGGCTGGGTCATCGTGCTTCCTTGTACTTCCGTGTGCTTCCTGCGGAGACTCAGAGGCCCGACGGCCTCGGAGACGGGGACGGCTGCTGTGCGGCCGGATCAGCCGATCAGCAGCGAGGAGGGCAGCAGGGCCGTACCGGCGCAGAAGGCGACCAGACCGGTGCGGATCCACTGGTGTTTGCGGGCGGCGATATGGCTCAGGCTGGCGAGAGTGCTGGTCAGCCCGGTCGTGGGGTCGCGTCGGGTGTCGTCGAGCGCGGTCTCCAAGCGGCCGAGCCGGACGGCTTCCTGGATGTCGCCGAAGTAGGACAGCGGGCGGCCCGGCGTCCAGGTCCCGGCGCGGTAGCGGGGCAGCACCGCCAGCATCAGGGCCAGCAGGGAGAGCCCCAGGGCTCCGGTCCCGGCCCACCACAGCACCGTGCCCGGGGTGGAGAGCGCGGCCGGGGACCACTTCCGTCCGGCGAGTAGCCCGCTGGAGACACCCGCGGTCATACCGAGGGCGCCGACCAGCACGGACGCCTTGCCGTCCGCGCGGGCCACCTCGGCGCGCAGCTCCGTGAGCAGCCGCTCGCAGAGGGGGACGAGGTCGCCACCGTCCGGGTCGCCGTCCGTGCGGACGACCGGCGCCGGGGCGGGAGCGGGTGCGGGGTCGAGCGTGGTCATCCGCCGCTGCCCTCCACCCGGTCGGCAGGGTTCTTGTCCCCCGGCTCGCTGTCGTTGCCGTCCTGGTGGGCGGCCGCCGGGACCTCCGGCACCGTCTGGGCCGGCAGCGTCGGGGTCCTGCCGTAGCCGGGCGGGGGCTGCCAGGCAGGAGCCTCCGGCGGCCCGGCGGGTGCCGTGGGGCCGGGGGCCGGGGCGCCGGGGTACGGGTCCGGTGCGCCGGCCGCTGCCGCGGGGGCGTACCCCGGGGGCGGCGGCGAGGCGGGCGGCAGGGCGTCCGGCCCGCCCGTCGCAGGCGGGAACGGGGGACGCTGCGCGCCGCCGGGCGGCGCGGCGGGCGCGGGCGGCGCGGCCGGCATGGCCGGAGCGGCGGGCGTGGCCGGAGCACCGGCCGGAGCCGCAGGCCCGCCGGGAACTCCCTGCGACGGCGAAACGGGCGCCCCGGGAACTCCGTACGAAGGAGAGCCGGGCGCCCCGGGAACGGCATGCGGGGGAGTACCGGGCGTCCCGGGAACGACGTATGGCGGAGTGCCGGGCGTCCCGGGGGCACCGTACGAAGGAGAGCCGGGTGCTCCCGGGGCGCCGTAGGGACCGGAACCGTAGGGACCGGAACCGTAAGGGCCGGGACCAGGCGTTCCGGGGACTCCGTAGGGCCCTGGAGCGGGGGCTGCCGGTGCTCCCGGCGCTCCCGGTGTTCCCGGGGCGCCGTACGGGCCCGTCGGCGCCGCGTACCCGCCGGGGTGCTGAGCGCTCGGCCACCCGGGGCCGCCGTCACCCGGCAGGCCGGGTACTCCCGCCGCGCCCGGATCCGGCGCGCCGCCCTGCGGGATCGCCGACCCCGGATACACGGGAGCACCCCCCGGCAGCTGCGGCGGATTCTGCGGTACGCCCGGCAGACGCTGGGTGAGGATGTCGTTGACCGTGCGCAGGGCCAGCTGCTTCGGGCCCTCCAGCTCCCAGTTCTCCGCGCCGTCGCCGCCGAGCAGCTGCTTCACCAGTTCCATCTGGGACTGGATCATGCGGAGCTGGTCCTCCCGCATGCTGTTCATGACGGTGGCCGAGTCCTCCGGGTGCTGGGCCAGGTGCAGCGCCCAGGCGTGGACACCGCCCTGCTGGAGGTGCCACGCGTAGAACCTGGCCTTCTCCGCCTCCAGTTGCTGGAGCTGCATCTGCTGCTCACCCGCGAGCAGCGCCTGCGCGTGCTGCATGCGCTGCTGCTGGAGGATCAGTTCCTGCTGATGGGCGCCGTACTGCATGGCCCGCTCGATCTGGAGCGCGTCGCTCTGGCGGCCCCGGCGGTCGACCTCGACGTCGATGTCCATGCCCCGCTGCGCCGCCAGGATCTGCTCGCTGGCGGACTGGTCGATGGCCCGCATGCGCCGCTGGTGTTCGATGTCGTCCTCGTCGCGCCGCAGCCGCAGGGTCCAGGTGACCTGGAGTCCGGCCGGGGCTCCGAGCGGGCCCAGCAGGTTCATCCGCTCCAGCAGTTCCGCCTCGGCGGCCGCGCTCTCGGCGATGGGGAACCGGCGCGTCACCGGGCGGGCCGCCTGCTGGAGTTCGCTCAGCACCAGACCGGGTACGTCCCGGTGGCCGCTGGCCACGAACCGGGCCGGGTCGATGACCTGCCAGGAGATGTCGACCGCGGCGGTGAACTCGAACGCGTCGTTGTCGCTGGGCAGTTCGAGGTTGCAGGTGTGCGGGTGCACGCCCATGTCCACCTCGTACACGGCCGTGTAGTGGTTCGCGAGGACCTCGGCGCGGGTCGGCCGCCGCGGCGGCAGATAGGGCTCGTAGCCGCCCTTGGCGGTCGAGAAGACCAGGGCGTGGTCGATACGGACGTACGACTTGAGGTTGAAGTCGAAGCGCGACAGCTGCCGCACGGTGAGGACCGGGTCGACGATCTCGGTGTGCCGGTCGGCCTGCTGCTGCCAATCGGGCTGGCGGAAGGTGGGCATGGGGCGTGTCTCCTCGGACGTACCACCCGGCGGGCGCGGGGCGTTCTGACGTGGGTCAGCGGGTCGGAAGCGTGGTGAGCAGGCGGGCCGCCACCGGGGGCGGGGGGTTGCCGTCCTCGCCGGGCATGGTGCGCAGCAGATGGCTCAGCCGCTGGTGTTCGGCGGGCGTGGTGACGAGCGTCGGGAGCAGGGCGGCCAGCGCCCATTCGGTGGCCGTGGCGCGGTCGGCGATCAGGACCCAGTCGCGCAGGACGTCGAGCGCGTGCCGGGTGGCGCGCGGGTCGGCCAGCGCGGCGCGCCAGAGGTGGGGGATGCCGCGGGCCGCGGTGTTGCCCTCGGGCACCGCGCGGGCGTACCAGGCCAGGACCAGCGGAGTGCCGTACCGTTCGTCGTCCTCCGTACGGCGGCAGGCGTTGACGAAGCCGGCGAGTGCGAGGTCGTGCACGGCGCGGTCGCGGTCGAGGTGCTCGCGCAGCTCCGCGAGCACCTGGTCGCTGGCGGGGGAGAGCAGCAACAGCTCGACGGCTTCGGCGAGTTCGCCGGCCATCGCCTCGTCGAGGTCGTCGGGGCCGTCGTCGTAGAGCCGCCGTACCGCGCCGCGCAGGGCGGCCATGGCCTCCGCGGGGCGCTCCGGGCCGATCAGTCCGTACGAGCGCACGGCCACCCAGCGCAGCCGGGCGTCGTCGCCCTCGCACCAGGCGTCGAGGATGCGCGGGATGTTGGGCGTGCCGATGAGGTGGGCGAAGGTCAGCGAGTTGACCGCGACCAGCCGTTGGCGGAACCGCTGCGAGGTCGCCCACGGCTCGATGACCAGCGCCATCGCCGAGGGCAGGTCGGTACGGGCCAGGATCGCGACGGTGGAGGCGGCGCGGGTGCGCACCAGCGGGCGGCCGTCGTCGGCGAGCTGGCGCAGCCATTTGATGAGGGCGGGCCGGGCCGACGGGTGGCCGGTCCACAGCTCGCGCAGCAGCACCAGCGAGGCCCGTTCGTCACGGAACCTGGCCTTCTGCTGGAGGACCAGCCCCCATTCGGTGTGCTCGTCGTCCTCGAACCGCTCCGCGCGGGCCAGCCGCAGACGTTTGCCGATATGGGTGCCGAAGACGGGGACCTCGGGGACCCGGGCGGGGTTCTCGGTCTCCTGGAGGAACCGGTACAGCAGATCGCTCAGTTCGGCGGTGAGGGCGTACGGGCCGCCGTCGAAGGCGGCCAGCGCGACCAGGAACGCCTTGTCGCGCAGATGGATCGCGCTCTCGTCCTCCTCGAACCACTCCTGGACCTGGTGCTCCAGGGAGAGCAGCGAGAACTGGGCGACATCGTCCTCGGTGACCCGCCCGGCCACGTGGCCGGCCAGCAACTGGGCGAAGGCGGCCACCTCGCGCAGCTGGTGGCCGCGCTCCAGGAACTCCGTCACGGCCGGCAGGTCGAGGAGCTTGGCGGTGGCCTGCGGGTCGGGCCCTGCGTCCAGGTGCGCGCGGAGCACATCGGCCGCGACGGGCGGCCGCCACTCCACGGCGGGCACGTCCTCCAGGACGGCGGTGGGGCCGACGGTGACGACCAGATAGGCGTTCCGCTCGGCGAGCCGGTCCTTCGCGGCGAGCAGGTGCGGTTCGCGCAGCGGGCGGTCGCGGCGGGTGGCGAGGTCGCACAGGACATAGCCCTGGGCCTGGTCCTCGGCGGCGAACTGCTCGGCGAGGGAGCCCGGTCCGGTGTCGCTCACCAGGGCGCGGACGGGGGCGGCGGCGAGCCGGCGCAGCAGCATCAGGGCGGCCGTGCGGCGGCCGGTGAAGCGGGCGCCGGACAGGACGAGCACCCGGTCGCGGCGCAGGCGTTCGAGGAGGTCGGCCATGACCTCCTCGTCGGCGGCGAAGGTGGCGGCCAGGCGGTCGAGCATGGCCTGCGGGATCTCGCCGGAGGCGGAGGCGGGCGCGGAGTACCCGGCTATCGCGTAGTGGATCTCCGTCTTGGTGCCCATGATGACGTCGCCGGTGACCCGGCCGCCGCTGACGCCGTGCTGGTTCCCACCGACCAGGCTGCCGCCGAACGACGGCGAGCCGCCGTTGAAGTTCATGGTCCGGGGGCTGTGGTCGATCAGGTCGCGCCGGGCCGACCAGGCGTTCTGCGGCTGTTCGCGCTCCTCGGCGGCGGGCGCGGCGGTTGCCGGGGCGGCCGGCTGGGCCTCGTCGGCGGCCGGCTCGGCGGGCTTCGGTTCCGGAGCGGCGGCAGCGCCGCCGGCGGGGGCCGCCGTGGGTCTGGGGCTGTCCGGTTCGGGCCGGCCGTTCATGCGTCTTCTCCCCGCTCGTGACCGAGTTCGTGACCGCGCTCGTGGGTGCCGAGGTGTACGTCGCCGGTGACCTGGCCGCCGCTGACGCCGTGCTGGTCACCAGCGACCAGGCTGCCGCCGAAGGAGGGCGAGCCGCCGTTGAAGTTGAAGACGGCGCCCGGCGCCGGGGCTCCCCGTGTTCCGTCCGGCGCCGGGCGCTCCTTGCGGGTGCCCTGCGCGGGGACCCGTTCCTCGGGGGTGCCCTGGGAGGGGACCCGATCCTGTGGGGTGGCCTGGGCGGGGACGCGCTCCTCGGTCGGGCTCTGTGGAGGGACGCGCTCCTCGGGCGGGTCCTGTGCGGTGACGTGCGGCGCCGGGCGGTCCCCCGATCCGCCCGGCGCCTCCCCCGCCCCCGTACCACCGTGGTCCTGGCCGGTCGCCCCCGCGGGCACCGGTCCGTGCAGCCACGCCTTCAGCGGGCCGTTCTTGCTCGCCACCGTCACCGGATGGAAGTCGGCGGCCGGGATGCCGGGGTGGTCATGGCGTACGACACCGGAGTGCAGGGCGTCCGAGACGCACAGGGCGAAGTCGCCGGTGCGCTCGCTCAGCGCGGCCCGCAGTACGTCCGCGTCCAGCAGCCGGCAGGCGTGGTTGAGGTCGCTGCCGACCCAGCCGGCGTGCCGGTCGACGGCGACCCAGCCGGTGGCGAGGACACCGCGCAGCCGGATCTGCGCGGAGCTGGACGCCATGCGGTTGACCGTCCGCAGCTGTGCCGGGACCTCCGTGAGCAGGGCCCGCAGCAGTCGCGTGACCGGGGCGCCCGCGTCGATCAGCTCCATCACCGAGTCCCCGCGGTCGGCCCGCAGCCGACGGGTCTCGTCGATGCCCGCGCTCTCCAGCGTGCGGTCGGCGATGTCGTAGAGCATGCGCCGCAGATAGGCCTGCTCCACGTCGTCCCGATGGCTGAACCTCTCGATGTCCAGCAGCAGGATCGTGCGGTTCACAGGGTCGGTCATGGTCGCCTCTCGGGGGGTGTGCCGTGCAGAGCAGCAGCGTGGTGGCGACGGGGCTCGGGCGGTGAGGGCGGATGACCCATTCGGAGTGTGACCGTGTGCACAGAAGGACGTCCGAGGCAGATGGGGCACCACCGGCCGGACACGTCCGCCTGCCCACCGGCCTGCCCGCCTGTGTGGTGCCCCGGGTCTGCCCGCGCGGCGCCCGGGTGTGCCTGCGCGGCAGCCCTGGCTCACTTGCGCGGCGCCCCGGGTCCGCCTGCGCGGCGCCCCAGATCCGCTCGCTCGGCGCCCCGGGTCTGCCTGCGCGGCAGCCCTGGCTCGGCTGCGCGTCGGCCTGCCCGCCTGCGCGGCAACCGGGTCCGCCTCCGCGGTCGCCAGGGTCTTGCCTGCGGCGCCCGGGTCTGCTGCGTGGCAGCCCTGGCTGGGCTCGCCTGCCCGTCGGCGGCCTGCCCGCCTGCGCGGCAACCGGGTCCGCCTTGCCCGGGTCTGCCTGCGCGGCAGCCCTGGCTCGGCTGCGCGGCAACCGGGTCCGCCTCCGCGGTCGCCAGGGTCTTGCCTGCGCGGCGCCCGGGTGTGCCTGCGTGGCAGCCCTGGCTCGCCCGCGGGGCAACCCGGGTCCGCCTGCGCGGTCGTCCGGAGGTGTGCCTGCGCGGACTGCTGCATGTGCCGATGCGCGACCGCGCAGGCGCCGTGCCGACGATGCGTCCCCGCCCGCGCTCAGGCTCGTCTGTTCGGCCGCCTCGGGCGCGCCTGCTCGGCGGACTCGGGCTCGCCCGTTCAGCCGCCTCGGGCGCGCCCGGCCAGGCCGCCGCTAGGGGGGCGAGCCCCGTTCATTCCTCCGAAGGCCCCGGTGGTGTCGGGATGCCCGCCGCCGGGCCCGTCGCCGCGATGCGCCGCAGGATGTCCGGCCGCATGATCAGCATGGTGCGGCGGCCCGTGGCCACGGCCCCCTTGTCCCGCAGCTCCCGCAGCAGGCGCTGCACCATCTCCCGGGACGCCCCCACCGAGCCGGCCAGCTCCTGCTTGCTGAGCGGCACGGCCAGTTCGACGCCCTCGGGGGTGCGGCGGCCGTGGGTGCGGGCCAGGTCCAGCAGCAGGACGGCGAAGCGTTCCCGCACGCTCATCGAGGCGAACTCCAGCCGGCGCCGGTCCGCCGCGCGGGTGCGGTCCGCGGTGAGGCCGAGGAGGGCGAAGGAGACGGCGGGGGAGCGGCCGAGGAAGTCCTTGAAGCGGTCGCGTTCGACCGCCACCGCCCGTACGGGCTCCAGCGCGGTGACCGTCGCCGATCGTGAGCGCCCGGTCAGCGCGGCCGACTCGCCGACGATGTCGCCGGGGCCGCGCAGTGCCAGCAGGGCCTCGTAGCCGTTGGCGGCCGAGGCGGTGACCTTGGTCCAGCCGTGGACCAGGAAGAGGACGTGCGAGGAGGGCTCGTGCTGGCGGACCAGGACCATGCGGGGCGTGAAGTCCAGCGAGCGGCCCAGGGCCAGCAGCCCCGAGCGGTCCTCGCTCTCCAGCCGGGCCAGGAACGGCACCCGGTCGTCCAGCCCGCCGTCGTCCGGCGAATACGCAGGTGTCCACATTGTCATGCTCAGCCCCCGATTTCCCGCAACGACGGATCAACGTACTGAAAGCGCAAGATCGCGGAGCGTGAAAGGGCGCGAATCAGCCATTTCCGGATGGGGCTTCCGGCCGCTCCGGTCGCGGCGGACTGCGCCGGTCCGTATCGTGGGTCGGTGCGGCGGTCGGCGCGGGTCTGTCGCGCGCGGACGGTTTCATGCCGGGAACCGCTGATTCGAAGATCGTGGACGGGGTCGCGGCTTCGGCTTGAATCGTGTGGGCCCACCGGTCCTGCCCATTTGTTTTGACCACAGCGAATGAGGTAGGTACGCTCAGACCTTGTGCCTGGGGTGTGCCCTGGCCCTCGTGCGTGCCTTGAAACCGTACGCGGGGCCTGTCAACGGACACCGCGATCTGCGCCCTTTTCGCCTCGCGGCGAAGATCTGCCGGATTCGACACACCCGACCGCGTGGGTCGGCGAATGTTCCAGGTTAGCTTCACCATTCGGCACACAGAAACCGGAGAAGTAGTGCCTACGATCCAGCAGCTGGTCCGTAAGGGCCGGCAGGACAAGGTCGAGAAGAACAAGACGCCCGCACTCGAGGGTTCGCCCCAGCGTCGTGGCGTCTGCACGCGTGTGTTCACGACCACCCCGAAGAAGCCGAACTCGGCCCTGCGTAAGGTCGCGCGTGTGCGTCTGACCAGCGGCATCGAGGTCACCGCTTACATTCCGGGTGAGGGACACAACCTGCAGGAGCACTCCATCGTGCTCGTGCGCGGCGGCCGTGTGAAGGACCTGCCTGGTGTTCGCTACAAGATCATCCGCGGCTCCCTCGACACCCAGGGTGTCAAGAACCGCAAGCAGGCCCGCAGCCGCTACGGCGCCAAGAAGGAGAAGTAAGAATGCCTCGTAAGGGCCCCGCCCCGAAGCGCCCGGTCATCATCGACCCGGTCTACGGTTCTCCTCTTGTCACGTCGCTGATCAACAAGGTGCTGCTGAACGGCAAGCGCTCCACCGCCGAGCGCATCGTCTACGGCGCCATGGAGGGTCTGCGTGAGAAGACGGGCAACGACCCGATCATCACGCTGAAGCGCGCGCTTGAGAACATCAAGCCGACCCTCGAGGTCAAGTCCCGCCGTGTCGGTGGTGCGACCTACCAGGTCCCGATCGAGGTCAAGCCCGGTCGCGCCAACACCCTCGCGCTGCGCTGGCTCGTCGGTTACTCGCGCGCCCGTCGCGAGAAGACCATGACCGAGCGCCTCCTCAACGAGCTTCTCGACGCCTCGAACGGCCTCGGTGCGGCCGTGAAGAAGCGCGAGGACACCCACAAGATGGCCGAGTCCAACAAGGCCTTCGCGCACTACCGCTGGTAGTCGCAGACCCCATCGAGACCGAGAGAAGACTGAAGCCTTATGGCTACCACTTCACTTGACCTGGCCAAGGTCCGCAACATCGGGATCATGGCCCACATCGACGCGGGCAAGACGACCACCACCGAGCGGATCCTCTTCTACACCGGCGTCAGCTACAAGATCGGTGAGGTCCACGACGGCGCTGCCACCATGGACTGGATGGAGCAGGAGCAGGAGCGTGGCATCACGATCACCTCTGCTGCCACCACCTGTCACTGGCCGCTCGAGGGCGTCGACCACACGATCAACATCATCGACACCCCCGGGCACGTCGACTTCACGGTCGAGGTGGAGCGTTCGCTCCGCGTCCTCGACGGTGCCGTCACGGTGTTCGACGGTGTCGCGGGTGTCGAGCCGCAGTCCGAGACGGTGTGGCGTCAGGCCGACCGTTACGGCGTGCCGCGCATCTGCTTCGTGAACAAGCTGGACCGCACCGGCGCCGAGTTCCACCGCTGTGTCGACATGATCGAGAGCCGGCTCGGTGCCGTTCCGATCGTCATGCAGCTGCCGATCGGTGCCGAGATGGACTTCAAGGGCGTTGTGGACCTGGTCCGCATGAAGGCGCTCGTGTGGTCCGCCGAGGCGGCGAAGGGCGAGATGTACGACGTCGTCGACATCCCGGCCACGCACGTCGAGGCTGCCGAGGAGTACCGCGGCAAGCTGGTCGAGACCGTCGCCGAGCACGACGACGAGATCATGGAGCTGTTCCTGGAGGGCCAGGAGCCCACCGAGGAGCAGCTGTACGCCGCGATCCGTCGCGTCACCATCGCGTCCGGCAAGTCCGACGACGTCACGGTCACCCCGGTGTTCTGTGGCACCGCGTTCAAGAACAAGGGCGTCCAGCCCCTGCTCGACGCGGTCGTGCGCTACCTCCCCACCCCGCTTGACGTCGAGGCCATCGAGGGCCACGCCGTCAACAACCCGGAGGAGGTCGTCAAGCGCAAGCCGTCCGACGACGAGCCGCTGTCCGCGCTGGCGTTCAAGATCATGAGCGACCCGCACCTGGGCAAGCTCACCTTCGTCCGGATCTACTCCGGTCGCCTGGAGTCCGGCACCGCGGTGCTGAACTCGGTCAAGGGCAAGAAGGAGCGCATCGGCAAGATCTACCGCATGCACGCGAACAAGCGTGAGGAGATCGAGTCGGTGGGCGCCGGCGACATCGTCGCCGTCATGGGCCTGAAGCAGACCACCACCGGTGAGACGCTGAGCGACGACAAGAACCCGGTCATCCTGGAGTCCATGGACTTCCCGGCGCCGGTCATCCAGGTCGCCATCGAGCCCAAGTCCAAGGGTGACCAGGAGAAGCTGGGTGTCGCCATCCAGCGTCTCGCGGAGGAGGACCCCTCCTTCCAGGTTCACTCGGACGAGGAGACCGGCCAGACCATCATCGGTGGTATGGGCGAGCTGCACCTCGAGGTGCTGGTCGACCGTATGCGCCGTGAGTTCAAGGTCGAGGCCAACGTCGGCAAGCCGCAGGTCGCGTACCGCGAGACGATCCGCAAGGCCGTCGAGCGACTGGACTACACCCACAAGAAGCAGACCGGTGGTACCGGTCAGTTCGCCAAGGTGCAGATCGCGATCGAGCCCATCGAGGGCGGCGACGCCTCGTACGAGTTCGTGAACAAGGTGACCGGTGGTCGCATCCCGAAGGAGTACATCCCTTCGGTCGACGCCGGTGCGCAGGAGGCCATGCAGTTCGGCATCCTGGCCGGCTACGAGATGACTGGCGTCCGCGTCATCCTCATCGACGGTGGCTACCACGAGGTCGACTCCTCCGAGCTCGCCTTCAAGATCGCCGGTTCGCAGGCCTTCAAGGAGGCCGCGCGCAAGGCGTCCCCCGTGCTCCTTGAGCCGATGATGGCCGTCGAGGTCACCACGCCCGAGGACTACATGGGTGAGGTCATCGGCGACATCAACTCCCGCCGTGGCCAGATCCAGGCCATGGAGGAGCGGGCCGGTGCCCGTGTCGTGAAGGGCCTCGTGCCCCTGTCGGAGATGTTCGGCTACGTCGGCGACCTCCGTAGCAAGACCTCGGGTCGCGCAAGCTACTCGATGCAGTTCGACTCCTACGCCGAGGTTCCGCGGAACGTCGCCGAGGAGATCATCGCGAAGGCCAAGGGCGAGTAACGCACTCCGTTCACACGCTTTAGGCTTGACTCCTGAGCCTCACGGGTCATTCCTCCGCATTCGCGGAGGGATGCCCCGGGGCCCGGGCTTACCAGCAAAGATCACCTGGCGCCGATGAGTAAGGCGTACAGAACCACTCCGTAGGAGGATCCCAGTGGCGAAGGCGAAGTTCGAGCGGACTAAGCCGCACGTCAACATCGGCACCATCGGTCACATCGACCACGGTAAGACGACCCTCACGGCCGCCATTACCAAGGTGCTGCACGACAAGTACCCGGACCTGAACGAGGCCTCGGCCTTCGACCAGATCGACAAGGCTCCCGAAGAGCGCCAGCGCGGTATCACCATCTCCATCGCGCACGTCGAGTACCAGACTGAGGCGCGTCACTACGCCCACGTCGACTGCCCGGGTCACGCGGACTACATCAAGAACATGATCACCGGTGCTGCCCAGATGGACGGCGCCATCCTCGTGGTCGCCGCCACCGACGGCCCGATGCCGCAGACCAAGGAGCACGTGCTCCTGGCCCGCCAGGTCGGCGTTCCGTACATCGTCGTCGCCCTGAACAAGGCCGACATGGTGGACGACGAGGAGATCCTGGAGCTCGTCGAGCTCGAGGTCCGTGAGCTCCTCTCCGAGTACGAGTTCCCGGGCGACGAGCTTCCCGTCGTCAAGGTCTCGGCGCTCAAGGCCCTCGAGGGCGACGCCGAGTGGGGCCAGACCGTTCTGGACCTCATGGACGCCGTCGACGCCTCCATCCCGGAGCCCGAGCGTGACGTCGACAAGCCGTTCCTCATGCCCATCGAGGACGTCTTCACGATCACCGGTCGCGGTACGGTCGTCACCGGCCGTATCGAGCGTGGTGTCCTGAAGGTCAACGAGACCGTCGACATCATCGGCATCAAGACCGAGAAGACCACCACCACGGTCACCGGTATCGAGATGTTCCGCAAGCTGCTCGACGAGGGCCAGGCCGGTGAGAACGTCGGTCTGCTCCTCCGTGGCATCAAGCGCGAGGACGTCGAGCGCGGCCAGGTCATCATCAAGCCGGGCTCGGTCACCCCGCACACCGAGTTCGAGGCGCAGGCCTACATCCTGTCCAAGGACGAGGGTGGCCGCCACACGCCGTTCTTCAACAACTACCGTCCGCAGTTCTACTTCCGTACGACGGACGTGACGGGCGTTGTGACCCTCCCCGAGGGCACCGAGATGGTCATGCCGGGTGACAACACCGAGATGTCGGTGCAGCTCATCCAGCCCATCGCCATGGAAGAGGGCCTGAAGTTCGCCATCCGTGAGGGTGGCCGGACGGTCGGCGCCGGCCAGGTCATCAAGATCACGAAGTGATTTTGTGCCTGACCCGGTAGCTACAGCCTGAGCTGAGCTCCAGAAGGGGCCCGTACGACTTCGGTCGTACGGGCCCCTTCGCATGCCCGGTCCGTCCCGCGAGGCGGTCGCATTCGTATACGAATATCGAACGTCGTTGCCGTGTCGCGGCAGTCTCCGCAGGTACGACGAATCTTGATACGTGTCGAAAGAATCACGTAACGCATCCGTAATTCAGGGAGAAGACTGTAGGGCGGGTCTCCCGCTCCCGGGCGGGGGCCGACTGCTCTGCGCCCCATGCCGCCGGAACCGACCGGTCGTTCCGACCCCGGTCCGGATGTTCCGGCGGCCCTGTCTGAAGGGACCCCAGGTGACCCGTCCTGACTCGAAGAGCCGTATCGCGTCCTTGCTCGCCGACATCGAGCACCGCAATCCGGCGCAGCCCGAGTTCCACCAGGCCGCACACGAGGTGCTCGAGACCCTGGCCCCGGTCCTCTCGCAGCGCCCGGAGTACGCGGACGCGGCTCTCGTCGAGCGCCTGGTGGAGCCCGAGCGGCAGATCATCTTCCGTGTTCCGTGGACGGACGACCACGGCAAGGTCCACGTCAACCGGGGCTACCGGGTGGAGTTCAACAGCGCGCTCGGCCCGTACAAGGGCGGTCTGCGCTTCCACCCGTCGGTGAACCTGGGCATCGTGAAGTTCCTCGGCTTCGAGCAGATCTTCAAGAACGCCCTGACCGGTCTCGGCATCGGCGGCGGCAAGGGCGGCAGCGACTTCGACCCGCACGGGAGGTCGAACGCCGAGGTCATGCGGTTCTGCCAGTCGTTCATGACGGAGCTGTACCGGCACATCGGTGAGCACACGGACGTGCCGGCGGGCGACATCGGCGTGGGCGGCCGCGAGATCGGCTACATGTTCGGCCAGTACCGGCGCATCACCAACCGCTGGGAGGCCGGTGTCCTCACCGGCAAGGGCACGCACTGGGGCGGTTCGCTGATCCGGCCCGAGGCGACCGGCTACGGCAGCGTCCTGTTCGCCGCCGCCATGCTGCGTGAGCGCGGCGAGGACCTGGAGGGCCGCACCGCGGTCGTCTCCGGATCCGGCAATGTCGCGATCTACACCATCGAGAAGCTCACCGCTCTCGGCGCCAACCCGGTGACCTGCTCCGACTCGACCGGTTACGTCGTCGACGACAAGGGCATCGACGTCGAACTGCTCAAGCAGGTCAAGGAGGTCGAGCGCGGCCGGGTCTCCGACTACGTGGCCCGGCGCGGCGCGTCTGCGCGGTTCGTCGCGAACGGCAGTGTCTGGGACGTGCCCGGTGATGTCGCGCTGCCCTCGGCCACCCAGAACGAGCTGGACGCGGCTGCGGCGGCCACTCTGATCGGCAACGGCGTCAAGGCCGTCTCCGAGGGCGCCAACATGCCCACCACCCCCGAGGCCGTGCACCTTTTCCAGCAGGCGGGCGTCGCCTTCGGCCCGGGCAAGGCGGCCAACGCCGGCGGTGTCGCGGTCAGCGCGCTGGAGATGAGCCAGAACCACGCCCGTACCTCGTGGTCGCGGGAGCGGGTCGAGGACGAGCTGACCGGCATCATGAACAACATCCACGATGTCTGCCACGAGACCGCCGAGCGCTACGGCGTTCCCGGCGACTACGTCAGCGGCGCGAACATCGCCGGCTTCGAGCGCGTCGCCGACGCGATGCTGGAGCAGGGTGTGATCTGACCGGGCTGTCATTCGGGACGGGGTCCGTACGGTGTCGTCCGTACGGGCCCCTTCGCCGTGTCCGGGTTCAGACGTCCGGGTAGAGCGGCAGGTTCGCCGTGGAGATCGTCCAGTCGGCGATCGTCACGTCCTCGCCGTAGACGAAGTCCTTGCGGGTCGCGTAACGGGGGCCGTCCGGGGTGGCGTGGATGTCGGTCAGGACGGCACCGGTGCCGGTGCGCGGGTCGAAGACCGCGTAGACGGGGATGCCCATGAGCGGGTAGTCGCGCATCTTGCCGACCCAGTCGTTGTCCGGGTTGGAGCGGGAGACGACCTCGATGGCGGCGATGAGCGTACGTGGATCGAAGCTCCCCGGGACCGCCATGTCGGTCAGCGCGATCACCATCACGTCGGGGCGTCGCATGATGCCCTCGGGTTCGTCCTCGACATCGGGCTCACCCGTGTGGGCCACGTTGTCGTCCGGCATCACCCTTTCGAGACGTTTCCGCAGGTGCAGGGTGGTCAGCTCGTGGGGGCCGACGGGCGCCATCATGTCGTGGACGATTCCTTCTTTGGTGACCTCGAACTTGCCGGGCAGGGTGTCGTCCATGGACTGAACGAAGTCGCGCATGGCCCGGTACCGGTGGGTGCTTCCCTGCTGCGCGTCGTCCGGGGCGATGGTCATGGCGCTCGCTCCTCGTCTGTGCCCGGGGGCAAGGATCGTCACGTTCATGCTAGGCGGCCTCCGGGGGATCGGATCGGCAGTCGCGGCACAGTCCGGGCTCGGCCATGCGGATCCCTCTGTCGCAGCCGTCGCAGTTCCGGAGCGGATGCCGGACGGCCGGTGGCGGTGAGGGGGCACGGAACGGGGGCAGGGGCGGTAGCTGGGCGGCGAGGCGGTGGGCCAACAGGGCGGCCGGGCGGTGCAGGGGTTCGTCCGGCAGAGTGCTCGTCAGGGCGTGGCGTACGGCGGTGGGTGTGAACTCGCGCTCCAGCCAGGCGACGACACCGGGGGCGAGGTGCTCGGCGTCGGTGGCGGAGAGGAGGAGCCGGGGGTCCGTGCGGCGCAGGCTTGCGAGGAGGTCGATGGCTGTCTGGATGAGGGCGGGGGAGGAGTTCGCGGGCTTCGGGACGGCAGGGAGTGCCTTGCGGGGCGGGCGTTCGGCCGGGGCCGGGCGTCGGGCGGGCGGCCTGTGCGCCGTGGCGTCTGCCGCTTCATGGCGTCCGGGCTGGTTGCAGGAGACCGTACGGGTGACGATCCGGCCGCCGGGAACGCGCTCACGGGTACGCCGGAGGTAGCCATGGGCCTCCAACTCGCGTAGAGCGGCGGCGATCCGGGTCGTGCCTTCGGGGAAGCGGGTTGCGAGGGTCTTGATGTCGACGAGGGCACCGGCCGGGAGGGACTGGATGTGCACGGCCAGTCCGATCGCCAGCAGCGACAGCTCCCGGTGCTGGGCGAGATGGTTGCCGATCACCGTGAAGCGGGTGGTGTGGCGGGCGTTGTCGTGGACGATGCCGGAGTGCGAATGCCGTCGGTCCGGGTGATTCTTGCCTGGAGCGTGGGACCGGGTGCGCGCTGGCGCGCTAAGGTTTTTGGTGTCCATCGGGAAGGTCGATTCCTCGGTGGTCAGGCCCTCGCACTGGGATGCCAGTCCCTGCGGGGGCCGCCGTATGTCTGCGGTGGTGCTGTGCCGCGCTGAGCGTAAGGCAGGCAACCCCTCTCAAATCCAGCCCAGTTGGGCATATTCACTCGCGGGAGTGAGCCCGCTCTGCGGGCGGGAGGGGTGGGGCTTGGTGCGGTTTCTTTCTCCTCGGTGGTTCTTGGAAAAGACCGCTGGCCGCACCGGAGCGCGATTCCTCAGGCTTCGGTTCCCGGAGTCTCAGTTCGGCCCAGACGATCTTGCGTGGGCGCGGCCCGGAGGCGCTGCCCCAGCGGTCGGCGAGGGCGTCGATCAGCAGCAGTCCCCGGCCCGACTCGACTTCCCTGGCGGGGTGTTGGAGCAGCGGCCGACGGTCGTCGCGGGTGTCTGTGACCTCGATGCGCAGGGTGTCGCCGACGACGTACAGCGTGAGGCGGAAGTTGCGTCCCGGTACGCGGCCGTGCGTCGCCGCGTTGTTCGCGAGCTCGGCGACGATCTGGTCGGCCGGGCTCAACGGCAGGTCCCAGGAGCGCAGTTGTTCGGTGGCTAGCAGTCTGGCCAGACGGGCACCGCGTGGCGTGGGGGACAGCAGCACGCTGAAGTTGCGGACGGGTTCGACGCGTTGGGCCTCCGGCCCGGCGGTTTCCTGATTCACGTCACTCAGCGTGTCCGACCTTGCCTACTGTGAGCTGCGATGACGCCTGTGCGTACCGGGACTGTCCGGTCGCTGTCCTGATCTGTCCCGGCTGTCCCGGGTGTCGTACGGGAACGGTGGGCGTTGGAGGTGGGTGGGTATGAGCAGCGAGAGCGCGGACGAGCCGGGGTGGGACGTCAGCCCGGAGGACGAGATCGCCCCGGTGGTCGAGGCGACCGGCCGCCAGATCAGGCTCTGGCGGGAGGCGGCCGGGATGCGGGTGGTCGAGTTCGGGCGGGCCATCGGTTACGGGGAGGACCTGGTCCGCAAGGTGGAGCGCGGGGCGCGGATCCCCCGGGCGGACTTCCTGGAGCGCGCGGACGACGTCCTGAACGCCGGCGGACGCCTCAGGGCCTTCAAGGAGGACATGGAGAAGGCCCGGTACCCGAAGAAGGTGCGCGAACTGAAGATGCTGGAGGAGCGGGCGGTCGAGCTGCTGCTCTACAGCAACCACAACATCCATGGGTTGTTGCAGACGCCCGAGTATGCGCAGGCGCTGTTCGAGACGCGCCAGCCTGCCTACCCGCAGGAGGTGGTGGAGCGTGAGACCGCTGCGCGCATGAGCAGGAAGGTGATCTACGAGCGGTCGCCCGCCCCGTCGATGAGCTTCATCCAGGAAGAGGTGACACTACGGCGCCCGATCGGGGGGAAGATGAAGCTGCGTCGCCAGCTCGAACACCTTCTGCAAGTCGGCCAGTTGCGGAATGTGTCGCTTCAGGTCATGCCGACCGACCGAGAGGATCACGCCGGGATGCAGGGGCTTATCGAGGTGCTCAAATTCGGTGACGGTACGGCGGTCGGGCGATCCGACGGCGCCTTCAACGGTCGCCCTGTCTCGGACCCGAAGGATCTGCGGATCTTGGAGCTGCGCTATGGCATCATCCGGGCCCAAGCCCTCACCCCGAGGGAGTCGTTGGACTTTATCGAGCAAGTGCTGGGAGAGACATGATCCATGTGAACTCCCCCGAGGATGCCTCGGGACTGATGTGGTTCAAGAGCAGCTACAGCAGCAGCAGCGAAGCCGGTGACTGCGTCGAAATAGCCCCCACCCCCACCCGGATCCACATCCGTGACTCCAAGAACCCGGGCGGTGCCCGTCTGGCGATGGCCCCCGAGGCCTGGACGGCGTTCGTCGGCTTCGCCGCCCAGGCCTGATTCCTTTAGCCGCGCTCGCCCGCCTTGTCCACGACGACGGTACGGAGACGGGTGGCCATGCCGACGACCGCGCCCTTCGGGACGAACGGGTCGCCGGCGGCCTTGCTGCCTGCGTAGTAGTCCAGTCCGGCCACCCAGCGGACACCTCGGAAGGCGAAGGTCTCCGGGTCGAGCAGCACCTGCCTGCTGTTGCGCTCCCATGCGTAGTCGCGGAAGTTCCCGTCCACGCCGAACGCCAGGACCTTGCGCCCCGCACCGTCGGTCGTGCTGACGGGCTCGGTGGCTCCGGCGAGTCCGGTGAGGACGCGGCGGATCGTGCGGGCCTTGTCGGCGGGGACGACCGTGGCTCCGCAGAGAACGTCGACGACGTGGTCGAAGTCGCGCTGGGCCTGGGTCTGCCTCTTCTTGTAGACGGCGCGGTCGAGGGGGGACCGCTTGAGGATCAGCCGCAGCGCGGCGTCGGGGTCGTCCGGCAGGTCCGCCACCAGTGCGTCGTCGGCCTTGGGCGACAGGAGGACACCGGTGGGGCGGTCACGTACGTCCACGGCGGCACCGTTCGAGCGCGCGAAAGCCTGCCACCGGCCGTCGTAGCGGTTCCATTCCTCGCCGTTGTGGGATCGGGCCGGGTTCGCTGTACACGGATCCCCTCCAGGGTCCATGTAGAGCTCGGTTACCTCGCTGCACCCCGGCCCGATCACGTCCGACTTGCACTGGGTGTACTGGTACTTCACGTACACCCACTGGTGCGGTCCGATGGGTGCCGCCGGCTCGACCGGTGTCGTGTGCTCCCCCCACAGCGTCAGCGTGGAGAGCAGGGCCGCGGCCACCACCGCGGCGACCGCGCCGAGCGCCCTGAGCTGCCAGCCGCCGTGTCTGCGCCGGGGGCGGGCGATCTCGTCCAGGAGCCGCTGGCGCGCCGGGGTGAGCTGGGCGTGGTCGGGCACGGGAGCGTCGGTGCGCAGCCGCCGGACGGCCGCCATCTCCTCCATCGCCGGTTCAGCCATGGCTGATCACCTCCTGGGTGTCGCGTACGAACGTGGGGTCCTCGCCACCGAGTGCCAGGCGGACCTTGCGGCGCGCCCGGTTGAGGCGGGAACGCACCGTGCCCACCGGGATGGACAGCGCCTCGGCGACCTCCTGGTAGCCGAGGTCCGCCCAGGCGATCAGCAGCAGGACGTCCCGGTCGCCCCGGGAGAGTCCGGCGAGCGCGCCGGCCAGCCGGGCCTGCGCGGCCTCGGCGGTGACGCGGCTGTCGCTGCGGTCGGTCCAGGAGTCGGCCACGGGGTCGTGTCCCGTGCGGGCCAGGGCCCTGAGCGCCTGTACTTCGGTGCGGCGCTGCTTGCCGATGAGGTTGGCGGCGATCCCGTACAGCCAGGGGCGGGCGCTGGCGCGCGAGAGGTCATAGCGCCCGCGGGCGCGGAACGCGGCCAGGAAGGTCTCGGCGGTGATGTCCTCGGCCGCGTCCTCACCCAGCCGGCGGGCCGCGTACCGGTGGATCACCGCCGCGTACCGGTGGAAGAGCTCCCCGAACACTTCGGGACGGGTCAGGGAGTCGGCGATGACGGAGGCGTCCTCGTCACATCTGCCAGGGGGGCTGTTCACGCGGTCTCCGTGTCTGCCGTCGGTCGGATACGCCCCTTGTTACCCGTGGCCCTGGAACGGGTTCACGGTGGCCGGTCTGACGCCCGGGCCCCGGAAGACTCGCGCCCGACCGGCTCGGCGTTTGACCTGCGTCACGTTCGGGGTATTCTCTCCGGCTCGATTGGCGGAGGACCTGCCCCTTATGGCAGACTGTCGGAGTTGCTCGGTCGAGTGCCGATGCTGCGCGCCTCCCGTCGGGAGGACTGGAAGCGAGTCCCACAGTACTCGTCGCCCCATCTGCCGCGAGGTAGCGCTAGGGCGGACGTACGGGAATCTTCCGGGAAGTGTCAGCGGGGTGCAGGCCAGGCGCCCGGTGGGTGTTTCAGCCCCCGGTCCTGCGGTTGCTTTCGGGCGGAGCCGCGTCCCTGGTAGGGAAATCCATTACGGATCTCTGTCGCCAGGAGCGCGACACACCCGACCGCGTGGGTCGGAGGTCGGGACGCGAACCCCTGGGTGCCAGAGCGTTATATCGAGACAAAGGACTACTGAGTAGCCATGGCGGGACAGAAGATCCGCATCCGGCTCAAGGCCTACGACCACGAGGTCATCGACTCCTCGGCGAAGAAGATCGTCGAGACGGTGACCCGCACTGGTGCGTCGGTCGCGGGCCCGGTGCCGCTCCCCACCGAGAAGAACGTGTACTGCGTCATCAAGTCGCCGCACAAGTACAAGGACTCGCGCGAGCACTTCGAGATGCGCACGCACAAGCGCCTCATCGACATCCTCGACCCCACGCCCAAGACCGTTGACTCTCTGATGCGACTCGACCTCCCGGCCGGTGTCGACATCGAGATCAAGCTCTAGGGATCGGTGATCTGAGAATGGCTAAGCAGATCAAGGGCATCCTGGGCGAGAAGCTCGGCATGACGCAGGTGTGGGACGAGAACAACCGCGTTGTTCCGGTCACCGTCGTCAAGGCCGGCCCCAACGTCGTCACCCAGGTCCGCACGAACGACGTCGACGGCTACGAGTCCGTCCAGATCGCGTTCGGCGAGATCGACCCGCGCAAGGTGAACAAGCCCCTCAAGGGCCACTTCGCGAAGGCCGACGTCACCCCCCGCCGCCACCTCGTCGAGATCCGTACCGCTGACGCCAGCGAGTACACCCTCGGCCAGGAGATCACCGCCGAGGTGTTCGAGGCCGGCGTCAAGGTGGACGTGACCGGCAAGAGCAAGGGCAAGGGCTTCGCCGGTGTCATGAAGCGTCACAACTTCAAGGGCCTCGGCGCCGGTCACGGCACCCAGCGCAAGCACCGCTCTCCCGGCTCCATCGGTGGCTGTGCCACCCCGGGCCGTGTGTTCAAGGGCCTCCGCATGGCGGGTCGCATGGGCAACGAGCGGGTCACCACCCAGAACCTGACCGTCCACGCCGTTGACGCGGAGAAGGGTCTGCTGCTCATCAAGGGCGCGGTTCCCGGTCCGAACGGCGGCCTCGTCCTGGTCCGCACCGCGGCCAAGGGGGCCTGAGGTAACCGATGAGCACTGTTGACATCCTGTCGCCTGCTGGCGACAAGGCCGGTACGGTCGAGCTCCCCGCGGAGATCTTCGACGTGGAGAAGATCAGCATCCCGCTGATCCACCAGGTCGTCGTCGCGCAGCTGGCCGCTGCCCGCCAGGGCACCCACAAGACCAAGACGCGTGGCGAGGTCCGCGGCGGTGGCAAGAAGCCTTACCGCCAGAAGGGCACCGGTCGCGCCCGTCAGGGTTCGACCCGCGCGCCGCAGTTCGCCGGTGGTGGCGTCGTGCACGGTCCCGTGCCGCGCGACTACTCGCAGCGCACCCCCAAGAAGATGAAGGCCGCGGCCCTGCGCCACGCCCTCACCGACCGGGCGCGTCACAACCGCATCCACGTCGTTTCCGGCGTGGTCGACGGCGACATCTCCACCAAGGCCGCGAAGACGCTGTTCGGCAAGATCTCGGAGCGCAAGAACCTGCTCCTGGTCGCCGAGCGCACCGACGAGGCCGCGTGGCTGTCCGCCCGCAACCTGCCCCAGGTCCACATCCTGGAGCCGGGCCAGCTGAACACGTACGACGTTCTCGTCTCGGACGACGTGGTCTTCACCCAGGCCGCGTTCGAGTCCTTCGTGTCTGGCCCCAAGGCCGCTGACACCGAAGGGAGCGAAGCCTGATGGCTACGCGTCACCCGAGCATCGCCTCGAAGGCCGCCAAGGCCGCCAAGGCCGCGCGCGTCGCCAAGGCGAAGCGCCACGCCACCGAGGGCAAGAACACCGTCGAGACGCCGCTGAGCAAGTCCTTCACGGACCCCCGTGACGTGCTCCTCAAGCCGGTCGTCTCGGAGAAGAGCTACGCGCTGCTCGACGAGGGCAAGTACACCTTCGTCGTGGCGCCGGGCTCCAACAAGACCCAGATCAAGGAGGCCGTCCAGGCGGTCTTCTCGGTCAAGGTCACCGGGGTCAACACGATCAACCGCCAGGGCAAGCGCAAGCGCACCAAGAGCGGTTTCGGCAAGCGTGCGGACACCAAGCGCGCGATCGTGACCCTCGCCGAGGGCGACCGTATCGACATCTTCGGCGGTCCGACCGCGTAAGCGGGTCGGATCGTCCGATATCGGACGAGGACTGAGAAATGGGAATCCGCAAGTACAAGCCGACTACGCCGGGCCGTCGTGGCTCCAGCGTTGCCGACTTCGTCGAGGTCACGCGGTCCACGCCGGAGAAGTCGCTGGTCCGCCCGCTGCACAGCAAGGGCGGCCGTAACAACGCCGGTCGTGTGACCGTTCGCCACCAGGGTGGCGGACACAAGCGCGCCTACCGCGTGATCGACTTCCGTCGTCACGACAAGGACGGCGTGCCGGCGAAGGTCGCGCACATCGAGTACGACCCCAACCGCACCGCGCGCATCGCGCTGCTGCACTACGCGGACGGCGAGAAGCGCTACATCCTCGCCCCGCGCAACCTGCAGCAGGGTGACCGCGTCGAGAACGGTCCCGGGGCCGACATCAAGCCGGGCAACAACCTGGCGCTCCGCAACATCCCGGTCGGTACCACGATCCACGCGATCGAGATCCGTCCCGGTGGCGGTGCCAAGTTCGCCCGCTCCGCCGGTGCCTCGGTGCAGCTGCTCGCGAAGGAGGGCACCATGGCCCACCTCCGCATGCCCTCCGGTGAGATCCGCCTGGTCGACCAGCGCTGCCGCGCCACGGTCGGCGAGGTCGGCAACGCCGAGCAGAGCAACATCAACTGGGGCAAGGCCGGCCGCAAGCGCTGGCTGGGCGTCCGCCCGACCGTTCGCGGTGTGGCGATGAACCCGGTTGACCACCCGCACGGTGGTGGTGAAGGCAAGACCTCCGGTGGTCGTCACCCGGTCTCGCCGTGGGGTCAGAAGGAGGGTCGTACTCGTTCGCCGAAGAAGGCTTCGAACAAGTACATCGTCCGCCGCCGCAAGACGAACAAGAAGCGCTAGGAGCGGGTTTAGATGCCGCGCAGTCTCAAGAAGGGGCCCTTCGTCGACGACCACCTGATCAAGAAGGTGGACGTACAGAACGAGGCCGGCACCAAGAACGTCATCAAGACCTGGTCCCGTCGCTCGATGATCATCCCGGCCATGCTCGGCCACACGATCGCGGTGCACAACGGCAAGACCCACATCCCGGTGTTTGTCACCGAGTCGATGGTCGGCCACAAGCTCGGCGAGTTCTCGCCGACGCGCACCTTCCGGGGTCACGTCAAGGACGACCGGAAGTCGAAGCGCCGCTAGTAGCGGGGTGGATTGACCATGACAGACACTGGAAGGACAACCATGGAAGCCAGGGCCCAGGCGCGGTACATCCGCGTCACGCCCATGAAGGCCCGCCGCGTGGTGGACCTTATCCGTGGCATGGATGCCACGGAGGCTCAGGCGGTCCTGCGTTTCGCCCCGCAGGCCGCGAGCGTGCCGGTCGGCAAGGTGCTGGACAGCGCCATTGCCAACGCCGCGCACAACTACGACCACACTGACGCCGACAGCCTCTACATCTCCGAGGCGTACGTCGACGAGGGCCCGACCCTGAAGCGGTTCCGTCCGCGTGCCCAGGGCCGCGCCTACCGGATCCGCAAGCGGACCAGCCACATCACCGTGGTCGTCAGCAGCAAGGAAGGAACCCGGTAATGGGCCAGAAGGTAAACCCGCACGGGTTCCGGCTCGGTGTCACGACCGACTTCAAGTCGCGTTGGTACGCCGACAAGCTGTACAAGGACTACGTCAAGGAAGACGTCGCCATCCGTCGGATGATGACGTCCGGCATGGAGCGCGCCGGCATCTCGAAGGTTGAGATCGAGCGCACCCGTGACCGCGTGCGGGTGGACATCCACACCGCTCGTCCGGGCATCGTCATCGGCCGCCGTGGCGCCGAGGCCGACCGCATCCGCGGCGACCTCGAGAAGCTCACGGGCAAGCAGGTCCAGCTGAACATCCTCGAGGTCAAGAACCCCGAGACCGACGCTCAGCTGGTTGCCCAGGCCGTCGCCGAGCAGCTCTCCTCCCGCGTCTCCTTCCGTCGGGCCATGCGCAAGAGCATGCAGTCCGCCATGAAGGCCGGCGCCAAGGGCATCAAGATCCAGTGCGGTGGCCGCCTCGGTGGCGCCGAGATGTCCCGCTCGGAGTTCTACCGCGAGGGCCGTGTGCCCCTGCACACGCTCCGCGCGAACGTGGACTACGGCTTCTTCGAGGCCAAGACGACCTTCGGCCGCATCGGTGTGAAGGTCTGGATCTACAAGGGCGACGTCAAGAACATCGCCGAGGTCCGCGCCGAGAACGCTGCTGCCCGCGCGGGCAACCGCCCGGCCCGTGGCGGCGCTGACCGCCCGGCCGGCCGTGGTGGCCGCGGTGGCGAGCGTGGCGGTCGCGGTCGTAAGCCGCAGACGGCTCCGGCTGCCGAGGCCCCCAAGGCCGACGCTCCCGCCGCCGCTCCGGCTGAGAGCACCGGAACGGAGGCCTGACCGACATGCTGATCCCCCGTAGGGTCAAGCACCGCAAGCAGCACCACCCGAAGCGCCGTGGTCAGGCCAAGGGCGGCACGACGGTCGCGTTCGGCGAGTACGGCATCCAGGCCCTCACGCCGGCGTACGTGACCAACCGCCAGATCGAGGCGGCCCGTATCGCCATGACCCGCCACATCAAGCGTGGCGGCAAGGTCTGGATCAACATCTACCCGGACCGTCCCCTGACGAAGAAGCCTGCCGAGACCCGCATGGGTTCCGGTAAGGGTTCTCCGGAGTGGTGGATCGCGAACGTGCACCCGGGCCGGGTCATGTTCGAGCTGTCCTACCCCAACGAGAAGATCGCCCGTGAGGCCCTCACTCGCGCAGCCCACAAGCTGCCGATGAAGTGCCGGATCGTCAAGCGCGAGGCAGGTGAAGCGTGATGTCGGCCGGTACCAAGGCGTCCGAGCTGCGCGAGCTGGGCAACGAGGAGCTTCTTGCGAAGCTTCGCGAGGCCAAGGAAGAGCTGTTCAACCTCCGCTTCCAGGCGGCGACGGGTCAGCTCGAGAACCACGGTCGGCTCAAGGCCGTCCGTAAGGACATCGCGCGGATCTACACCCTCATGCGTGAGCGCGAGCTGGGCATCGAGACGGTGGAGAACGCCTGATGAGCGAGAGCAACGTGACTGAGAACACCGAGGCGCGCGGTTTCCGCAAGACCCGTGAGGGTCTCGTCGTCAGCGACAAGATGGACAAGACCGTCGTCGTCGCCGTCGAGGACCGTGTCAAGCACGCGCTGTACGGCAAGGTCATCCGCCGTACGAACAAGCTCAAGGCCCACGACGAGCAGAACGCTGCGGGCGTCGGCGACCGTGTCCTCCTCGCGGAGACCCGGCCGCTGTCGGCGACGAAGCGCTGGCGCGTCGTCGAGATCCTCGAGAAGGCCAAGTAATCCCTCCTAGGGGGACCCCCTAGGAATAGTTCCGCCAGGCTCGGGGCGGTTCGCCGTCGTGCGAACCGCCCCGGGAACCGGCAGACAACCAGGAGATAGACGTGATCCAGCAGGAGTCGCGACTGCGTGTCGCCGACAACACTGGTGCGAAGGAGATCCTTTGCATCCGTGTGCTCGGTGGCTCCGGTCGCCGCTACGCGGGCATCGGTGACGTCATCGTCGCCACCGTCAAGGACGCGATCCCCGGCGGCAACGTGAAGAAGGGTGACGTCGTCAAGGCCGTCATCGTTCGCACCGTCAAGGAGCGCCGCCGTCCGGACGGCTCGTACATCCGCTTCGACGAGAACGCCGCCGTCATTCTGAAGAACGACGGCGACCCTCGTGGCACCCGTATCTTCGGCCCTGTCGGCCGTGAGCTGCGCGAGAAGAAGTTCATGAAGATCATCTCGCTCGCGCCGGAGGTGCTGTAAGCATGAAGATCAAGAAGGGCGACCTGGTCCAGGTCATCACCGGTAAGGACAAGGGCAAGCAGGGCAAGGTCATCGCGGCCTTCCCCCGCGAGGACCGTGTCCTGGTCGAGGGTGTCAACCGGGTCAAGAAGCACACGAAGGCCGGCCCGACCGCTCGCGGTTCCCAGGCCGGCGGCATCGTGACCACCGAGGCCCCGATCCACGTTTCCAACGTTCAGCTGGTCGTGGAGAAGGACGGCAACAAGGTCGTCACGCGTGTCGGTTACCGCTTCGACGACGAGGGCAACAAGATCCGCGTTGCCAAGCGGACGGGTGAGGACATCTGATGGCTACCACCACCACCCCGCGTCTCAAGACGAAGTACCGCGAGGAGATCGCGGGCAAGCTGCGTGACGAGTTCAAGTACGAGAACGTCATGCAGATCCCCGGCCTCGTGAAGATCGTGGTCAACATGGGTGTGGGCGACGCCGCCCGCGACTCCAAGCTGATCGAGGGCGCCATCCGCGACCTCACCACGATCACCGGCCAGAAGCCGCAGGTCACCAAGGCCCGCAAGTCCATCGCGCAGTTCAAGCTGCGTGAGGGCCAGCCGATCGGTGCCCACGTCACGCTCCGTGGCGACCGCATGTGGGAGTTCCTGGACCGCACCCTGTCGCTCGCGCTGCCGCGCATCCGCGACTTCCGCGGCCTGTCCCCCAAGCAGTTCGACGGCCGTGGCAACTACACCTTCGGTCTCACGGAGCAGGTCATGTTCCACGAGATCGACCAGGACAAGATCGACCGCACCCGGGGTATGGACATCACCGTGGTGACCACGGCGACCAACGACGCTGAGGGCCGCGCGCTCCTTCGTCACCTCGGCTTCCCCTTCAAGGAGGCGTGAGCGAGATGGCGAAGAAGGCTCTCATCGCGAAGGCTGCTCGCAAGCCCAAGTTCGGCGTGCGTGGCTACACGCGCTGCCAGCGCTGCGGCCGTCCCCACTCCGTGTACCGCAAGTTCGGCCTGTGCCGCGTGTGCCTTCGTGAGATGGCTCACCGTGGCGAGCTGCCGGGCGTGACCAAGAGCTCCTGGTAATCCCCTAAATCTAGGGATTCCAAGGGCTCTCGGTAAGCACTGGGCGTGTCAGGTGCCCACCTCTCCATGGCTTAGGCTTGGAGGGTTGGGCGCCTGATTGCCGCCCGTACGACTTACTACGCCGTAGGTCCACCGCGCCGCACCCGTCCCGTCCCGGATCGGGGAGAGGGATGGCGCAACAGGAAACCCCGGCGAGAGAGGCCGAAGGCCAATTCATGACCATGACTGATCCGATCGCAGACATGCTTACGCGTCTGCGGAACGCGAACTCGGCATACCACGACTCCGTGACGATGCCGGCATCGAAGATCAAGTCTCACATCGCGGAGATCCTCCAGCAGGAGGGCTTCATCACGGGCTGGAAGGTCGAGGACGCCGAGGTCGGCAAGAACCTCGTCCTGGAGCTGAAGTTCGGCCCCAACCGTGAGCGCTCCATCGCGGGCATCAAGCGGATTTCCAAGCCCGGTCTCCGGGTTTACGCGAAGTCCACCAACCTGCCGAAGGTGCTCGGCGGCCTCGGCGTGGCGATCATCTCCACGTCTCACGGTCTCCTCACCGACAAGCAGGCCGGCAAGAAGGGCGTGGGTGGGGAAGTCCTCGCCTACGTCTGGTAGCGGAAGGGAACGGAGGAAACAGCTATGTCGCGTATTGGCAAGCTCCCCATCACGGTTCCCGCCGGCGTGGACGTCACCATCGATGGCCGCACGGTCTCGGTCAAGGGCCCCAAGGGCTCGCTGACCCACACCGTCGTTGCGCCGATCGACATCGTCAAGGGTGAGGACGGCGTGCTCAACGTCACCCGTCCGAACGACGAGCGTCAGAACAAGGCCCTGCACGGCCTGTCCCGCACGCTGGTGGCGAACATGATCACCGGCGTGACCCAGGGTTACGTGAAGAAGCTCGAGATCAGCGGTGTCGGTTACCGCGTCACGGCCAAGGGCTCGAACCTCGAGTTCGCGCTCGGCTACAGCCACCCGATCACCGTCGAGGCGCCCGAGGGAATCACCTTCAAGGTGGAGACCCCGACCCGCTTCCAGGTCGAGGGCATCGACAAGCAGAAGGTCGGCGAGGTTGCGGCCAACATCCGCAAGCTGCGCAAGCCCGACCCGTACAAGGCCAAGGGCGTCAAGTACGAGGGCGAAGTCATCCGCCGCAAGGTCGGAAAGGCGGGTAAGTAAGCCATGGCATACGGACAGAAGATCCTGAAGGGCGACGCCTACAAGCGCGCCGCGATCAAGCGCCGTCACATCCGGATCCGCAAGCGGATCGGTGGCACGGCCGAGCGTCCCCGCCTGGTCGTTACCCGTTCCAACCGCCACATCGTGGCCCAGGTGATCGACGACCTCAAGGGTCACACCCTTGCGTCGGCTTCCACCCTGGACACCTCGATCCGCGGTGGCGAGGGTGACAAGTCGGCCCAGGCCAAGCAGGTCGGCGCGCTTGTCGCCGAGCGTGCCAAGGCCGCGGGCGTCGAGGCTGTCGTATTCGACCGTGGTGGCAACCAGTACGCCGGGCGCATCGCCGCCCTGGCGGACGCCGCCCGCGAAGCCGGTCTGAAGTTCTGAGCCGGTTCCGTAGCTAGCGGAAACAGAGAGAGGTAATTCCAATGGCTGGACCCCAGCGCCGTGGAAGCGGTGCCGGTGGCGGCGAGCGGCGGGACCGGAAGGGCCGTGACGGCGGCGCAGCTGCCGCCGAGAAGACCGCTTACGTCGAGCGTGTCGTCGCGATCAACCGCGTCGCCAAGGTTGTGAAGGGTGGTCGTCGCTTCAGCTTCACCGCGCTGGTCGTGGTGGGCGACGGTGACGGCACCGTGGGTGTCGGTTACGGCAAGGCCAAGGAGGTGCCGGCCGCCATCGCCAAGGGTGTGGAGGAGGCCAAGAAGCACTTCTTCAAGGTCCCCCGTATCCAGGGCACCATCCCGCACCCGATCCAGGGTGAGAAGGCTGCCGGCGTCGTGCTGCTCAAGCCCGCGTCCCCCGGTACCGGTGTTATCGCCGGTGGCCCGGTGCGTGCCGTGCTCGAGTGCGCCGGTATCCACGACGTGCTGTCGAAGTCGCTCGGCTCCGACAACGCGATCAACATCGTGCACGCGACCGTGGCGGCCCTGAAGGGCCTGCAGCGTCCCGAGGAGATCGCGGCCCGCCGTGGTCTGCCCCTCGAGGACGTCGCTCCCGCGGCTCTTCTCCGTGCGCGTGCCGGGGCTGGTGTCTGATGGCACAGCTCAAGATCACGCAGGTGAAGTCGTACATCGGCAGCAAGCAGAACCACCGTGACACCCTGCGTTCCCTTGGTCTCAAGGGGATCAACACGCAGGTCGTCAAGGAGGACCGCCCCGAGTTCCGCGGCATGGTGCACACCGTCCGCCACCTCGTGACGGTCGAGGAGGTCGACTGATCATGGGTGAGCAGAACCCGCTCAAGATCCACAACCTTCGTCCCGCCCCGGGCGCCAAGACCGCCAAGACCCGTGTCGGTCGTGGTGAGGCGTCGAAGGGTAAGACGGCCGGTCGTGGTACCAAGGGTACGAAGGCCCGTTACCAGGTTCCGGAGCGCTTCGAGGGTGGCCAGATGCCCCTCCACATGCGTCTTCCGAAGCTGAAGGGCTTCAAGAACCCGTTCAAGACCGAGTTCCAGGTCGTGAACCTCGAGAAGCTGGCCGCGCTCTACCCCGAGGGTGGCGAGGTCACCGTCGAGGGTCTGGTGGCCAAGGGTGCCGTTCGCAAGAACAGCCTCGTCAAGGTCCTCGGCCAGGGCGAGATCTCCGTGGCGCTGCAGGTGACGGTCGACGCCGTCTCCGGCTCCGCCAAGGAGAAGATCACCGCCGCCGGCGGCACCGTCACCGAGCTCGTCTGACCCACTCAGGCGTCTCGATGACTTGAACGATCCCGACCGGGGATACCCCACAAATGGGGTATCCCCGGTTGGTCGTTCCTAGGGGGGCGGTGTCGCCGGTAAGGTGGCCTGCACTGCCCACTTTCCTGGGTGCTCCACATGGGGCACTCTGAGCGGCAGATGACCGTTCACTAGTCGTCATTCCATCGGAATCTCAAGACCGTCACCCTTGACGCAGTTGCGCGGGGGTCGCAGGAGGCACCGTGCTCACCGCGTTCGCCCGGGCGTTCAGGACGCCCGACCTGCGCAAGAAGCTGATCTTCACGCTCGCGATCATCGTGGTCTACCGGCTCGGTACCCACATCCCCATCCCGGGGGTCGACTACAAGTCCGTTCAGCAGTGCGTGGACGAGGCATCCGGCAACCAGGGCCTCTTCGGTCTGGTCAACATGTTCAGCGGCGGCGCGCTGCTCCAGATCACGATCTTCGCCCTCGGCATCATGCCGTACATCACGGCGAGCATCATTCTCCAGCTGCTGACCGTGGTGATCCCGCGTCTGGAGGCCCTCAAGAAGGAGGGTCAGTCCGGCACGGCGAAGATCACGCAGTACACCCGTTACCTGACGGTGGCGCTCGCCATCCTCCAGGGCACCGGCCTGGTGGCCACCGCCCGCAGTGGCGCCCTGTTCTCCGGCTGCACGGTCGCGTCGAGCATCGTCCCGGACCGCGCGATCTTCACCACCGTCACGATGGTCATCTGCATGACCGCCGGTACGGCCGTCGTCATGTGGCTCGGCGAGCTGATCACCGACCGCGGTATCGGCAACGGCATGTCGATCCTGATGTTCATCTCGATCGCCGCGACCTTCCCGTCCGCGCTGTGGGCCATCAAGAAGCAGGGCACCCTGGCCGACGGCTGGATCGAGTTCAGCACCGTCATCCTCGTCGGTCTGGTCATGGTCGCGCTGGTGGTCTTCGTCGAGCAGGCTCAGCGCCGTATCCCCGTCCAGTACGCGAAGCGCATGATCGGCCGCCGTTCCTACGGCGGTACGTCGACCTACATCCCGCTCAAGGTCAACCAGGCGGGTGTGATCCCCGTCATCTTCGCTTCCTCGCTGCTCTACATTCCGGCACTCGTGGCGCAGTTCGCCGGCGGCAATTCCAGCTGGAAGACCTGGATCGAGCAGAACCTGACCAAGGGTGACCACCCGATTTACATCAGCATGTACTTCTTGCTGATCGTTTTCTTCGCGTTCTTCTATGTGGCGATCTCCTTCAACCCCGAGGAAGTCGCCGACAACATGAAGAAGTATGGTGGCTTCATCCCGGGCATCCGGGCTGGCCGACCGACCGCTGAGTACCTGAGCTACGTACTCAACCGGATCACCTGGCCGGGTTCGCTGTACTTGGGCCTGATTGCTCTCGTCCCGACGATGGCGTTGGTTGGCTTCGGGGCAAGCCAGAACTTCCCGTTCGGCGGTACCAGCATCCTGATCATCGTGGGTGTCGGACTGGAGACGGTGAAGCAGATCGAGAGCCAGCTCCAGCAGCGCAATTACGAAGGGTTCCTCCGCTGATGCGAATCGTCCTCGTCGGGCCGCCGGGTGCCGGTAAGGGAACGCAGGCAACGCTGCTCGCCGCGAAACTGCGCGTGCCCCACATCTCCACGGGCGACCTGTTCCGCGCCAACATCAGCCAGCAGACGGAGCTCGGGAAACTCGCGAAGTCCTACATGGACGCCGGCAACCTCGTCCCCGACGAGGTGACCATCGCCATGGCCAAGGACCGCATGGAGCAGCCCGACGCCAGGAACGGCTTCCTGCTGGACGGTTTCCCGCGCAACGTCTCGCAGGCCGAGGCGCTGGACGAGGTTCTCAACACCGAGAGCATCAAGCTGGACGCGGTACTCGACCTCGAAGTGCCCGAGGAGGAGGTCGTCAAGCGGATCGCCGGCCGGCGCATCTGCCGCAACGACTCCGCGCACGTCTTCCACGTGACGTACAAGCCCGCCGCCAAGGAAGGCGTCTGCGACGTCTGCGGTGGCGAGCTGTACCAGCGTGACGACGACTCCGAGGACACCGTCCGCAAGCGGCTCGAGGTCTACCACACGCAGACCGAGCCGATCATCGACTACTACAAGGCGCAGGGACTGGTCGTCACGATCTCGTCGCTGGGTCCGGTGGAAGAGATCACCAAGCGGGCGCTCGAGGCGCTCAAGCGCGAGGACGACGACAAGTAGTCGTGTGTACGTCGCCGCAGCCGCGGTTCCCTGAGGAAGGGGACCGCGGCTGCTGTGTGGGGGGTGTGAGCACCCCCACGTATCGTGGAATCCATCGCGGCCGGCGGTCCGCAGCCCTGCCCCGCCGCCCGCAGTCCCCAGCCGCAGTCCGTGGTCCGCAGCCCTGAGCCGCGGTTCGCGGGCCCTGCGGTCCGGAAGTCCAGAAAGGCCGTAGCCCTCATGGTGCAGGTGCAGATCAAGACCCCCGAGCAGATCGCCAGGATGCGTGCGGCAGGGCTGGTCGTCGCCGCCATCCACGCGGCCACGCGGGAGGCGGCCGTGCCGGGGGCGACGACGAAGGACCTGGACGAGGTCGCGCGCAAGGTGCTCGCGGAGCACGGCGCCAAGTCGAACTTCCTCGGCTACGGCGGATTCCCCGCGACCATCTGCACCTCCGTGAACGACGTCGTCGTCCACGGCATCCCGTCCGAGGACGTCGTCCTCGCGGACGGTGACATCATCTCGATCGACTGCGGCGCGATCGTCGACGGCTGGCACGGCGATGCCGCCTTCACCGCCTTCGTGGGCTCAGGTCACGCCCCGGAACTGATCGAGCTCTCCCGGGTGACCGAGGAGTCGATGTGGGCGGGCATCGCCGCCATGAAGCTCGGCAACCGGCTCGTCGACGTCTCCCGTGCCATCGAGACGTACATCCGTCGCCAGCCGAAGCCCGGTGGCGGCCGGTACGGAATCATCGAGGACTACGGCGGCCACGGCATCGGCACCGAGATGCACATGGACCCGCACCTGCTGAACTACGTCGACCGCCGCCGTGGCAAGGGTTCCAAGCTGGTGCCCGGCTTCTGCCTGGCCATCGAGCCGATGGTCTCCCTGGGCACCCCGAAGACGGAGGTCCTGGAGGACGACTGGACCGTCATCACCACGGACGGCACCTGGTCCTCCCACTGGGAGCACTCCGTCGCGCTCACGGAGGAGGGCCCGCTGGTCCTGACGGCCGTGGACGGCGGCCGGGCCAAGCTCGCGGAGCACGGGGTCACGGCTGCGCCGGACCCCCTTGCATGACGATCACCCGCATGGGGCAGACTTCCTCGATTCGTGTTTCCGGGTGCGCTGACGTAGACTGACTCGTCGGCTCTCGTGCACCCGCATGCCTGCATGCGCTCGCACAGAGTCGATCAAGGTAGTCGATTCGAAGGGCGAAGCGTGGCCAAGAAGCAAGGTGCCATCGAGATCGAGGGCACTGTCGTCGAGTCTCTTCCGAACGCCATGTTCAAGGTCGAGCTCCAGAACGGCCACCAGGTCCTGGCACACATCAGCGGCAAGATGCGTATGCACTACATCCGCATCCTCCCTGACGACCGGGTCGTGGTGGAGCTGTCTCCGTACGACCTCACGCGTGGCCGGATCGTCTACCGCTACAAGTAGATCTTGCCCACGCCCCGCCTGTGCGGGGCTGCCGGCAACTGACCCGGAGAACCTCACCCCATGAAGGTCAAGCCGAGCGTCAAGAAGATCTGCGACAAGTGCAGGGTGATCCGCCGTCACGGTCGGGTCATGGTCATCTGCGAGAACCCGCGCCACAAGCAGCGCCAGGGCTGACGCACGACCGCACCCTCTGCACCCGCAGAGATTCGCGCGACGCAAGCTGAATTTGTTCATACGCAGCACCCAGGCATGGGTTTCCCTGTCTGACACCCCCGGCTCGGAGGCCGGGGACCCAGTTCGTACCTAGTACGGCGACTGGGAATCGGTCCTGCGGAAGACCTCCGAAGATTTCAACTGGAGCCATTGAATGGCACGCGTTTCCGGTGTTGACATCCCGCGCGAAAAGCGCGTGGAGGTCGCCCTCACCTACGTGTTCGGCATCGGCCGGACCCTCTCGCAGGAGACGCTGGCAGCGACCGGCGTCGACCCGAACACTCGCGTTCGCGACCTCTCCGAGGAGCAGCTCGTCGCGATCCGCGAGTACGTCGACAACAACATCAAGACCGAGGGTGACCTCCGTCGCGAGATCCAGGCCGACATCCGCCGCAAGGTCGAGATCGGCTGCTACCAGGGTCTGCGGCACCGCCGCGGTCTGCCCGTCCGCGGTCAGCGCACCAGCACCAACGCCCGCACCCGCAAGGGCCCGCGTCGCGCCATCGCCGGCAAGAAGAAGCCGGGCAAGAAGTAGTCCGCAGCGGACAACGCTTCATCAGCGGTCTTCGCTGTAGGACCGACCACCTCCCCGTAGGAGTTACAGATGCCCCCCAAGGGTCGTCAGGGCGCTGCCAAGAAGGTGCGCCGCAAGGAAAAGAAGAACGTCGCTCACGGGCACGCCCACATCAAGAGCACGTTCAACAACACGATCGTCTCGATCACGGACCCGTCCGGCAACGTGATCTCCTGGGCCTCCGCCGGCCACGTCGGCTTCAAGGGCTCGCGCAAGTCGACCCCGTTCGCCGCGCAGATGGCCGCCGAGTCGGCCGCGCGTCGCGCGCAGGAGCACGGCATGCGCAAGGTCGACGTCTTCGTCAAGGGTCCCGGCTCCGGCCGTGAGACCGCGATCCGCTCCCTCCAGGCCACCGGCCTCGAGGTCGGCTCGATCCAGGACGTCACCCCCACCCCGCACAACGGCTGCCGTCCGCCGAAGCGCCGCCGCGTTTGATCGGGTGCGGCGGGCCGCTCCGCAGCAGCGGGGCTGATCACCGCCGCGTCCGGCACACGGCCGGTTCGGGCTGAGGAATTCGGGCGGTACGGCTCTTCGGGGCTGTATCGCCCGTACCCTTGCACATACCACCATCGGGCCACCGCCCGGTGCATCAGGGCATCAAATAGTGGGTGCCCCTGACTGAAGGAACGCAACATGCTGATCGCTCAGCGTCCCTCGTTGACCGAAGAGGTCGTCGACGAGTTCCGCTCCCGGTTCGTGATCGAGCCGCTGGAGCCGGGCTTCGGCTACACCCTCGGCAACTCCCTGCGCCGCACCCTCCTGTCGTCGATCCCCGGCGCTGCTGTCACCAGCATCCGCATCGACGGTGTCCTGCACGAGTTCACCACCGTGCCGGGCGTCAAGGAGGACGTCACCGACCTGATCCTCAACATCAAGCAGCTGGTCGTCTCCTCGGAGCACGACGAGCCGGTCGTGATGTACCTGCGCAAGCAGGGCCCGGGTCTGGTCACCGCCGCCGACATCGCGCCCCCGGCCGGTGTCGAGGTGCACAACCCCGA
>NZ_JBEOWS010000019.1:0-54184 GCF_040296125.1 Streptomyces sp. NPDC002265
CCCGAGCCGCTGCCGCCCGGCGCGGCGACCCGGCGGGCCCCGCTCGGCCTGGTCGCCGGTGCCCGCAGCGGCGACAAGGGCGGCAACGCCAACATCGGGGTCTGGGCGCGGACGGACGAGGCCTGGCGATGGCTGGCCCACACCCTCACCGTCGAACGGCTGCGCGAGCTGCTGCCGGAGACCGCCGGTCTGCGCGTGGTCCGTCAGGTCCTGCCCGGCCTGCGCGCCCTGAACTTCGTCGTCGAGGGGATCCTCGGCGAGGGCGTCGCCGCCCAGCACCGCTTCGACCCGCAGGCCAAGGCCCTCGGAGAGTGGCTGCGCTCCCGTCACCTGGACATACCGGAGGTGCTGCTGTGACGGTCCTGCCGTCCGCCCTGGACGTCAACGGCCCGGACCACCGGGCGAACCGCGAGGCCATGCTCGCCAAGCTCGCCGACCTGGACGCCGAGCACGCCAAGGCGCTGGCGGGCGGCGGTCCCAAGTACGTCGACCGGCACCGCGGGCGCGGCAAGCTGCTGGCCCGCGAGCGCATCGAGCTGCTGCTCGACCCCGACACCCCGTTCCTGGAACTGTCGCCGCTGGCCGCCTGGGGCAGCGAGTACGCGGTCGGCGCCTCGCTCGTCACCGGCATCGGGGTGGTCGAGGGCGTGGAGTGCCTGATCACCGCCAACGACCCCACCGTGCGCGGCGGCGCCTCCAACCCGTGGAGCCTGAAGAAGGCGCTGCGCGCCAACGACATCGCGCTCGCCAACCGGCTGCCCTGCATCAGCCTGGTGGAGTCCGGCGGCGCCGACCTGCCCTCCCAGAAGGAGATCTTCATCCCGGGCGGCGCGATCTTCCGGGACCTGACCCGGCTGTCCGCCGCCGGGATCCCCACCGTCGCCGTGGTCTTCGGCAACTCGACCGCAGGCGGCGCCTACGTCCCCGGCATGTCCGACCACGTGATCATGGTCAAGGAGCGGGCGAAGGTCTTCCTCGGCGGGCCGCCGCTGGTGAAGATGGCCACCGGCGAGGAGAGCGACGACGAGTCGCTCGGCGGCGCCGAGATGCACGCCCGGGTGTCGGGGCTCGCGGACTACTTCGCGGTCGACGAGCAGGACGCGCTGCGCCAGGCACGGCGGGTCGTGGCCCGCCTCAACCACCGCAAGGCCTACCCCGATCCGGGTCCGGCCGAGCCGCCCAAGTACGACCCGGAGGAGCTCCTCGGGATCGTCCCCGGCGACCTGAAGACCCCCTTCGACCCGCGCGAGGTCGTCGCCCGGATCGTCGACGGCTCCGACTTCGACGAGTTCAAGCCGCTGTACGGGACGAGCCTGACCACCGGCTGGGCCACCCTGCACGGCTATCCCGTCGGGATCCTCGCCAACGCTCAGGGGGTGTTGTTCAGCGCCGAGTCCCAGAAGGCCGCCCAGTTCATCCAGCTCGCCAACCAGCGCGACATCCCGCTGCTGTTCCTGCACAACACCACCGGCTACATGGTCGGCCGGGAGTACGAGCAGGGCGGCATCATCAAGCACGGCGCGATGATGATCAACGCGGTCAGCAACTCGAAGGTGCCGCACCTGTCCGTCCTGATGGGCGCCTCCTACGGCGCCGGGCACTACGGCATGTGCGGACGGGCCTACGACCCGCGCTTCCTGTTCGCCTGGCCCAGCGCCAAGTCGGCGGTGATGGGCCCGCAGCAGCTGGCCGGCGTGCTGTCGATCGTCGCCCGCCAGTCGGCCGCCGCGAAGGGGCTGCCGTACGACGACGAGGCGGACGCCGGGCTGCGCGCCATGGTCGAGCAGCAGATCGAGTCCGAGTCGCTGCCGATGTTCCTGTCCGGGCGGCTGTACGACGACGGCGTCATCGACCCGCGCGACACCCGCACCGTCCTCGGCCTGTGCCTGTCGGCCGTCCACACCGCGTCCTTCGAGGGCGCGCGCGGCGGCTTCGGCGTCTTCCGGATGTGAGGTCCGTACCCGTGATTTCTTCCGTCCTCGTCGCCAACCGCGGCGAGATCGCCTGCCGTGTCTTCCGTACCTGCCGCGAGGCGGGCATCCGGACGGTCGCCGTGCACTCGGACGCCGACGCGCACGCCCTGCACACCCGTACGGCCGACACCGCGGTACGGCTGCCCGGGTCGACCCCCGCGGAGACGTATCTGCGCGGCGACCTGATCGTGAAGGCGGCCGTCGCCGCCGGCGCGGACGCCGTGCACCCCGGCTACGGCTTCCTGTCCGAGAACGCCGACTTCGCACGCGCCGTCCTGGACGCGGGCCTGGTCTGGATCGGTCCGCCGCCGCAGGCGATCGAGGCCATGGCGTCCAAGACCCGCGCCAAGGAACTGATGGGCCTGGCACCGCTGGGCGAGGTCACCGAGGCCGACCTGCCCGTGCTGGTGAAGGCCGCGGCGGGCGGCGGCGGGCGCGGGATGCGGATCGTGCGCCGGCTCGCCGACCTCGACGGCGCGCTGGAGGGCGCGCGCGCCGAGGCCGCGAGTGCCTTCGGCGACGGCGAGGTGTTCGTCGAGCCCTACGTCGAGAACGGGCGCCATGTCGAGGTGCAGGTCCTCGCCGACACCCACGGCACGGTGTGGACGCTCGGCACCCGCGACTGCTCCCTCCAGCGCCGCCACCAGAAGGTGATCGAGGAGGCGCCGGCGCCCGGCCTGCCCGAGGAGCTGGAGCGCGAACTGCACACGCTGGCCGTACGCGCCGCCCGTGCCGTCGACTACGTGGGCGCGGGCACGGTCGAGTTCCTGGTCGCCGACGGCCGGGCGCACTTCCTGGAGATGAACACCCGCCTCCAGGTCGAACATCCCGTCACCGAGGCCGTGTTCGGCATCGACCTGGTCGCCGAGCAGATCAGGATCGCCGAGGGCCACGCCCTGGCGGGCACCCTGCCCCGCCCGGACGGCCACGCCGTCGAGGCCCGCCTGTACGCCGAGGACCCGGCCCGCGAGTGGGCCCCGCAGACCGGCACCCTGCACCGCCTCGCCGTCCCCGAAGGCGTCCGCCTGGACACCGGCTACACCGACGGCGACGAGATCGGCGTCCACTACGACCCGATGCTCGCCAAGGTGGTCGCCCACGCCCCCACCCGCGCCGAGGCCCTCCGCCGGCTGGCCGGCGCCCTGGAGCGGACGGCGGTGCACGGCCCCGCCACCAACCGGGACCTCCTCGTACGCTCCCTGCGGCACGAGGAGTTCACCGCCGGCCGCATGGACACCGGCTTCTACGACCGGCACCTCGCCGCCCTCACCGACGGCGGTACGGCCGACCCGCACGCCCCGCTCGCCGCCGCCCTGGCCGACGCCCACGGCCGCTCCCGCTTCGGCGGCTGGCGCAACCTGCCGTCCCAGCCCCAGACCAGGCGCTACGCCATGGCCGGCGAGGAGCACGAGGTCCACTATCGGCACACCCGTGACGGCCTGACCGCCGAAGGGGTGCGGGTGGTGCACGCCGACGCCGCTCTCGTCGTACTCGAAGTGGACGGTGTGCAACGGAAGTTCGAGGTCGCGCGGTACGGCGACCGGGTCCACGTCAACGCCACCGCGCTGACCGCCCTGCCCCGCTTCCCCGACCCGGCCGCCCAGCAGGCCCCCGGCTCCCTCGTCGCCCCCATGCCGGGCACGGTGGTGCGGATCGCCGAGGGGCTGGAGCCCGGCACGGCCGTCGCCGCCGGCCAGCCGATCCTCTGGCTGGAGGCGATGAAGATGCAGCACCACATCACGGCACCCGCCGACGGGACCCTCACCTCGCTCCCCGTGACCGTGGGCCAGCAGGTGCAGGTCGGCACGCTGCTGGCCGTGGTGCAGCAGGCCTGACGGGACGCGGGTCCGCACCCCCCGTGCGGACCCGGCGCGCCCGGTCCCGACGAACCCGCACTCGAAGGAGCACCATGAGCACCCTCATCGAGCCCGAGGAGCACCAGGACCTCCGCGCCGCGGTGGCCGCCTTCGGCAGGCGCTACGGCCGCGACTACCTCGCCCGGGTCGTCGCGGACGGCGGCTACCCGGCCGAGCTCTGGCAGGAGGCCGCCAAGCTCGGCTACCTGGGCGTCAACCTGCCGGAGGCGTACGGCGGGGGCGGTGGCGGCATCGCCGAGCTGTCCATCGTCCTCGAAGAACTCGGCGCGGCCGGCGCCCCGCTGCTGATGATGATCGTCTCGCCCGCCATCTGCGGCACGGTCATCGCCCGCTTCGGCACCGAGGCGCAGAAGCGGGAGTGGCTGCCCGCCCTCGCCGACGGCTCCCGCACGATGGCCTTCGGCATCACCGAGCCCGACGCCGGTTCCAACTCGCACCGGATCACCACCACCGCCCGCCGGGACGGCGACAGCGGGGACTGGCTGCTCAGCGGCCGCAAGGTCTTCGTCTCCGGCGTCGACATCGCCGACGCCACCCTGATCGTCGGCCGTACCGAGGACGCCCGTACCGGCAGCCTCAAGCCCTGTCTGTTCATCGTCCCGCGGGACGCCGAGGGCTTCTCCCGGCAGAAGATCGACATGGAACTGCACGGCGCGGAGAAGCAGTTCGAACTGGTCCTGGACGAGGTGCGGCTGCCCGCCGAGGCACTCGTCGGCGACGAGGACGCGGGTCTGCTCCAGCTCTTCGCCGGGCTCAACCCGGAGCGGATCATGACGGCCGCTTTCGCCATCGGCATGGGGCGCTTCGCCCTGACCCGGGCGATCGAGTACGCGCGTGAGCGGACCGTCTTCAAGGTCCCGATCGGCGCCCACCAGGCCATCGCGCACCCCCTCGCACAGGCGCACATCGACCTCGAACTCGCCCGGCTGATGATGCAGAAGGCCGCCGCGCTGTACGACGCGGGGGACGACATCGGCGCGGGCGAGGCCGCCAACATGGCCAAGTACGCGGCCGGGGAGGCCTGTGTGAAGGCGGTCGACCAGGCGGTGCACACCCTCGGCGGCAACGGCCTCACCCGAGAATTCGGTCTCGCCACATTGATAACAGCCTCGCGTGTGGCCCGTATTGCTCCGGTGAGCCGGGAAATGATTCTCAACTACATCTCCCACCAGACCCTGGGTCTGCCCAAGTCGTACTGATCCAGCACACCGTTGTGCGAGGAGGAACCGTGTTCCGCAGCGCGTACGCAGACGTCCCTGCCATCGAACTTCCCATCCACGAGGCGGTACTGAGCCGGGCCGCCGAGTTCGGGGACACCCCCGCCCTGGTGGACGGCACCGACGGCACCACCCTCACGTACGAACAGGTCGACCGGTTCCACCGGCGGGTCGCGGCCGCGCTGGCCGAGGCGGGGGTGCGCAAGGGCGACGTGCTCGCCCTGCACAGCCCCAACACGGTCGCCTTCCCGATCGCGTTCTACGGCGCCACACGCGCGGGGGCCTCCGTCACCACCGTGCACCCGCTGGCCACGGCGCAGGAGTTCGCCAAGCAGCTGCGCGACTCGGCGGCCCGCTGGATCGTCACCGTGTCGCCGCTGCTGGCGAGCGCGCGCGAGGCCGCCGAGCTGGCCGGCGGCGTGCAGGAGATCTTCGTCTGCGACAGTGCGCCGGGGCACCGCTCGCTGATCGACATGCTCGCCTCCGAGGCGCCGGAACCCGAGGTGGTCCTCGACCCGGCCGAGGACGTCGCGGCCCTGCCGTACTCCTCCGGGACCACGGGCGTCCCCAAGGGCGTGATGCTCACCCACCGGCAGATCGCCACCAACCTGGCGCAGCTGGAGCCCGCGGTCGACACCGGCCCCGGCGAACGCATCCTCGCCGTGCTGCCCTTCTTCCACATCTACGGCCTGACGGCCCTGATGAACGCGCCGCTGCGCAAGGGCGCCACCGTCGTCGTCCTCCAGCGCTTCGAACTGGACTCCTTCCTCGCGGCGATCCAGAACCACCGCATCACCGGCCTGTACGTGGCCCCGCCGATCGTCCTCGCCCTCGCCAAGCACCCGGCCGTCGCCGAGTACGACCTGTCGTCGCTGAAGTACATCGTCAGCGCCGCCGCCCCGCTGGACGCCGAGCTCGCCGCGGCCTGCTCCCGGCGGCTGGGCCTGCCGCCGGTCGGCCAGGCGTACGGGATGACGGAGCTGTCGCCCGGCACCCATGTCGTCCCGCTGGACGCCATGGCCGACGCGCCGCCCGGGACCGTCGGCCGGCTCATCGCCGGCACCGAGATGCGGATCGTCTCCCTCGACGACCCCGGCACGGACCTCGACGTCGGCGAGCCCGGCGAGATCCTGATCCGCGGCCCCCAGGTCATGAAGGGCTACCTGGGCCGCCCCGACGCCACCGCCGAGATGATCGACGCCGACGGCTGGCTGCACACCGGGGACGTCGGCCATGTCGACGACGACGGCTGGCTGTTCGTCGTCGACCGGGTCAAGGAGCTCATCAAGTACAAGGGCTTCCAGGTGGCCCCCGCCGAGCTGGAGGCCATCCTGCTCACCCACCCCGGTATCGCGGACGCCGCCGTCGTCGGCGTCCGCAACGACGACGGCAACGAGATACCGCACGCCTTCGTGGTCGCCCAGCAGGCCGCCACGGGCCTCACCGAGGGGGAGGTCATGATGTACGTCGCCGAGCGCGTCGCCCCCTACAAACGCGTCCGGCAGGTCACCTTCATCGACGTGGTGCCGCGGGCCGCCTCCGGAAAGACCCTGCGCCGGGAACTGAAGGAGCGCGCATGACCCTGGTCGGACGGACCCGCGAGCGGGGCGTGCAGACGCTCAGCCTCGACGCGACGGACACCCGCAACGCGCTCTCCGCGGCGCTCGTCGGGGAACTCGCCGACGCGCTGGCCGACTGCGCCGGGGACGACGAGGTGCGCGCGGTCGTCCTCACCCACACCGGCAACACCTTCTGCGCCGGCGCCGACCTGCGCGACCCGCCGCACCCGGACGCGCTGGTCGCCCTGTTGCGGGGGATCGTCGAGCTGCCCAAACCGGTCGTGGCCCGGGTCACCGGGCACGTACGGGCGGGCGGCCTCGGCCTGCTCGGCGCCTGCGACATCGCGGCCGCCTCCCACGACGCCACCTTCGCGCTCACGGAGGTGCGGATCGGGGTGGCCCCGGCCGTCATCTCGCTCACCCTGCTGCCCCGCGCCGACCCGCGCGCCGTCGCCCGCTACTACCTCACCGGCGAGCGCTTCGACGCCGCCGAGGCGGTCAGGACCGGGCTGCTGACCGTGGCGGGCGACGACGTGGACGACGTACTCGAACCCGTCCTGGAGGGTCTGCGCAAGGCCGCCCCGGGGGCACTGGCCGAGACGAAAGCGCTGCTCACGGCTAGGGTGCTGGAGGCATTCGACCAGGACGCGGCCGACCTCACCGCGCTCTCGGCCCGGCTGTTCTCCTCCGCGCAGGCCAGGGAGGGGATGACGGCCTTCCTCGAACGACGGGATCCCGCATGGGTGCTGTGACCACGGCCGACCGCGACCGCGCCCCCAAGCAGGACCGCAGCCGGGCCACCCGGCAGCGGCTGCTGGAGGCCGCGGTCGCCTGCCTCGCCGAGCACGGCTGGGCGGGCTCCACGGTGCTGGTCGTCGCCGAGCGCGCCGGGGTCTCCCGGGGCGCCGCCCAGCACCACTTCCCGACCCGCGAGGACCTGTTCACGGCGGCCGTCGAGTACGTCGCGGAGGAACGCTCCGGCGCGCTGCGCGCCCTGTTCCCCGAGGGCGCCGCCCAGGACCGGCGCGAGGTGGTGACGGCCCTCGTCGACCTCTACACCGGCCCGCTGTTCCGGGCGGCGCTGCATCTGTGGGTGGCCGCCTCGAACGAGGAGCAGCTGAGCCCGCGGGTGATCGAGCTGGAGGCCCGGGTCGGCCGTGAGACCCATCGGATAGCCGTCGACCTGCTGGGCGCGGACGAGTCCAGGCCCGGGGTCCGCGAGACGGTCCAGGGCCTGCTGGACATGGCCCGCGGCCTGGGTCTGGCCAATCTGCTCACCGACGACCGCCAGCGCCGCGAGCGGGTCGTGGCGCAGTGGGCGGCCGTCCTCGACACGGCGCTGCGGGACTGACGTCCGGGGACTGACGCACGAGGTACTGCTGTCCGGGGGACCGGAGACCTGCGGGACCGGAGACCTGCGGGACCGGAGACCTGCGGGACCGAGAGCCTGCGGGACCGGGCCCCGGGACCCGGCCGGCTCAGGGGCTGAGCCGCTCCGTGCGCCAGCCGCCGTCCGCCTGCGCCACGTACCGCAACCGGTCGTGCAGCCGGTTCTCCCGGCCCTGCCAGAACTCCACCGTCCGCGGGGTCACCCGGAAACCGCCCCAGTGCGGCGGGACCGGGACCTGCTCGCCCTGCGGATAGCGGTCCTCCAGCTCGGCGTACGAGGCGTCGAGCCCGGCGCGGGAGGGGACGACGCTCGACTGGGTGCTGGCCCAGGCGCCCAGCTGGGAACCGTGCGGCCGGGTGCGGAAGTAGGCGGCCGTCTCGTCCCGGCCGGTACGCCGTGCCACGCCCTGCACGATGACCTGGCGCTCCATCGGGTGCCAGGGGAACAGCAGCGAGATGTTCGGGTTCCCGGCCAGGTCGCGGCCCTTGCGGGAGTCGTAGTTGGTGTAGAAGACGAAGCCGTGCTCGTCGAACTGCTTCAGCAGCACCGTACGGGAGCTGGGCCGGCCCTCCTCGTCCACCGTCGAGACGATCATGGCGTTCGGCTCGAACAGGTGTGCCTCCGCGGCGGCCTGCTTGAACCAGCGTGCGAACTGCTGCACGGGCGTGGCGGCCAGATCGGACTCGGCGAGACCCTCCTCCCGGTACTGCTTGCGCATCGAGGCGGGATCCGGGGCGGCGGCGTCGTGGGCGGCGTTCACGCGGTCATCTTGCCGTATGCATGCCCGCCGCCGGGTGCCGTCCCGCATCATCGGGGTGGCACTCAGTGCCGCAAGTACTCCCCAAAGGTGACACTCAGGGATATGGTGCTGATGGCGTCCTGGTTGGATGACCGCCGACCGCACGGGGCATCACCAGGGTGGGCGCCCAGGACCGCGAGCCGTCGCGGACGACCGTGGATCCGTGGGGCGTACGCCGACTCCACCGTTCCGCCCGGTCGCCGGTCCCGGTTCTCGGCCCACAACATCATCCGTCGCACACATCATGAGGAGCCGCCTGATGTCCGACTTCGTACCCGGACTCGAAGGAGTCGTAGCGTTCGAGACGGAGATCGCCGAACCGGACAAGGAGGGCGGCGCGCTGCGGTACCGGGGCGTCGACATCGAGGATCTGGTCGGCCACGTCTCGTTCGGCAATGTCTGGGGCCTCCTCGTCGACGGCGCCTTCAACCCGGGCCTGCCGCCCGCCGAGCCGTTCCCGATCCCGGTGCACTCGGGTGACATCCGGGTGGACGTCCAGTCCGCGCTCGCCATGCTCGCCCCCGTCTGGGGCCTGAAACCGCTCCTGGACATCGATGCCGAGCAGGCCCGCGACGACCTCGCCCGCGCCGCCGTCATGGCGCTGTCCTACGTCGCCCAGTCGGCCCGCGGCCAGGGCCGCCCCATGGTCCCGCAGCGCGAGATCGACAAGGCGCGGTCCGTCGTCGAGCGGTTCATGATCCGCTGGCGCGGCGAGCCCGACCCCAAGCACGTGGCGGCGGTCGACGCCTACTGGACGTCGGCGGCCGAGCACGGCATGAACGCGTCCACCTTCACCGCCCGGGTCATCGCCTCCACCGGCGCGGACGTGGCCGCCGCCCTGTCCGGCGCGGTGGGAGCCATGTCCGGCCCGCTGCACGGCGGCGCCCCCTCCCGGGTGCTCGGCATGATCGAGGAGATCGAGCGCACGGGCGACGCCGAGGCGTACGTCAAGCAGGCCCTCGACCGCGGCGAGCGCCTCATGGGCTTCGGCCACCGCGTCTACCGCGCCGAGGACCCCCGGGCGCGGGTGCTGCGCCGCACGGCCCGCGAGCTCGGCGCCCCGCGCTTCGAGATCGCCGAGGCCCTGGAGAAGGCGGCCCTGGAGGAGCTGCACAACCGCCGCCCGGACCGGGTCCTCGCGACCAACGTGGAGTTCTGGGCGGCCATCATGCTCGACTTCGCCGAGGTCCCGGCCCACATGTTCACGTCGATGTTCACCTGTGCCCGTACGGCCGGCTGGTCGGCGCACATCCTGGAGCAGAAGCGCACCGGGCGCCTGGTGCGTCCCTCCGCCCGCTACATCGGTCCGGGCTCCCGCGACCCGCGCGAGATCGAGGGCTACGAGGACATCGGCCACTGAGGCCGCCGGGGCGGCTCGGGCCGCCGTCCCGGATCCGTCGCGGACCGCCCTGGAACGCAGACGACCCGCGAGTCTGGCCCTCCGGAAGAGGGGCCGGCCGGACGTTACCGGCGACTCGCGGGTCGGGTGACTGCTTGGGATTGGGCCGGCCGCACGCTTCTGTCACGCGCTGGTCCGGCACCGCACTCGGTGTGGTGACGGGCCGCTAGCCCGCAGCCACCTCACGCGTCCGGGTTTCACTCATGTACCCGATCACCTCCCTTCGGTGTAAGCCCCACCCTAAGAAGGTCGCGGCGGACCTTCAACCTTTTTTGTGCCGACCTCGCCGACCTAGCCGGCCCCGCCGTCGCGTGCGGGCAATCCCGTTGACCGGCGGGCGGGTCCGCGATTCCCTGCTGCCATGACGGATCAGGCGGATCAGGTGAACCAGGTGGACCGGATGGATCAGGCGGACCGGACGGACGCGGCGGCCCCGGCGGACCGGGCGGAGCTTCGGATAGCGCCCGTGGCGGGCGAGGCGATGACGGAGCAGTGGCGGCACGTCCACAACGTGGTCGTACCGCCCGCGGCGATGTCCCCGGCCGAGGCGCTGGAGCGCGTCGGCCGCTACCGCCTGGCGAACGCCTATCTCGGCGACACACTGGTCGGCTGCTCGACCGTACGGCCGCCCGAGGGCGCGGACGCGGTCGCCACCGTCATCGCCCGGGTGCTGCCCGGGTTCCGGCGGCGGGGCTTCGGCACGGCGCTGTACGAGCACGGGCTGGCCCACGCGCGGACGCTGGGGGCCCGGACGGTCGAGGCCGTCGTCCTGGCGGCCAACGAGGACGGCGTCCGGTTCGCCGAGGCGCGCGGGTTCGTCGAGGTCGAGCGGTATGTGCTGGACGGGGAGAGCGATCTGTGGCTGACGTTGCGCCGCGAGTCCTGTGCCGGATAGACCCCGGCGTACAACGATTCCTTCAATCTTGTGGGAACTCGATGTGTGCTGCATCACGTTCGAGTTGAATGATGGAAAGTGACGCAGCCGGCAGGGGGTCCAGGTGAGTGCTTCCCGGCGTAGTGGGACCACCGACGAGCTGGGGCCGGACGAGCCCACAGAGCCCGGGCGGGAGGCCTCGGACGGCTCGGATCTGCTCGCCGCGCTGCTGGACGGCATGGACGCGGCCCTGTGCGCCTTCGACGCGGACGGCGTCGTCACCCACTGGAACCGGGAGGCCGAGCGGATCCTGGGCTGGACGGCGGCCGAGGCCGTGGGACGGCACGGGTTCGCCGGCTGGGCCGTGCGCCCCGCGGACGCCGAGGAGGTCCAGGCCCGGCTGATGGCCGCCATGCGGGCCACCGGCCGCCAGGTGCACGAGTTCGCGCTGCTGACCAAGGACGGCGGCCGGGTGCTCGTACGGACCCAGTCGGCCGTCGTGCACGGCCCCGACGGCGGGCCCGCGGGCCTGTACTGCGCCTTCAGCGAGGTGCACGCGCAGATCGACCTGGAGCGGTCCATCGCGCTGAGCGAGGCCCTGTTCGAGAACGCGAGCTGGGGTGTCGTCCTGGTCGACGCCGATCTGCGTCCCGCCGTCGTGAACGCGCACGCGGCCCGCGCGCTGGGCATCGGGCGCACGGCGGCGCTGGGACGGCCGCTCGGCGAACTGCTCGCCCAGGGTGTCGAGGAACTGGAGAGCGCGCTCACCCACGTCCTGGCCCAGGGCGCGCCGCCCGCGCCGGCCGAGATCTGGGTGGCCGTGCGCACGCCCGAGGGCGAGCGCCGGCGCTGCTGGCGCAGCGGCTTCCTGCGGCTGGCCTCGCCGCTCGCGGAGGAGCCGGTCCCGCTCGGCGTCGGCTGGCTGTTCCAGGACGTCACCGAGTCCCGGCAGGGCGAGCAGGAGGCGGCGCTGCTGCGCTTCCGCGGCAACCAGCTGCACCGGGCGGCCCGCGCGGCCGCCGAGTGCGACGACCCGGCCGAGGCGGTCACCGTCCATCTCGACTTCGCGCTCGCCGGGTTCGCCGACCAGGCCCTGCTCGACCGGGTCACGGAGCCGGCCGACGGTCCGGTACGGCTGGTGCGGATCGCCCAGACGCCCGCGGGCACCCCGGGTCCCGCGCTGCTCACCGGGCAGGCCGGGCTGCCCGTGTGCTACGGCCCGGGGCATCCGGCGTTGCAGTGCGTGGAACGGACCGGGTCGGTCCGCTCCGCCGCCGGGACCGGGCCGGGCGAGGAGGCGCGGGAGTGGGCGCTGGCCCGGCAGTGGCCGTCCGACACGGTGCACGCGCTGTGCGCGGTGCTGCGCAGCCGGGGGCGGACGCTGGGCGTGGTGACGTTCCTGCGCACCGGCGGCCGCAGCGCCTTCGAGCGCTCCGACACGGCGTACGCGGAGGACGTCGCGGTACGGATCGCGGGCGCCCTCGACCTCGCGGGACTGCTGCGGACCGAGTAGTGCGCGCCGCGGAGCGTCCGGGGCAGGTCCGGCCGCGCCGTCAGTGCTGGTAGAAGATCCGGTCCCGGTACTCCTGCATGATCCGGCGGTTCCAGTCGTGGCCCCCGTCGACGTTGCCGGAGCGCAGCAGCGGCGGCTCGACGCCCCGCTCGGCGAGGGTGCAGGCCGTGGTGGCCATGACCGCCTGGAGCAGCGCCGTGGTGACGACGGTGGAGGCCGGGGCGAAGGGGGCCGGGATGGTGTCCAGGCTGAGCTCGGCGTCGCCGACCGCGATCTTCGAGTCGAGGACGAGGTCGCAGTGGTCCTTGAGGTACGTCCCCGAGGAGTGCCGGGACGACGTCTGCGCGGCGTACGCCACCGAGGTCACGCCGATGACCTTCACCCCGCGGGCGCGGGCGCCCACGGCCATCTCCACGGGGAGGGTGTTGCGGCCCGAGAGGGAGATGATCACGAGGACGTCGCCCGCGCGCAGCGGGGAGGAGTCCAGGACGACTTCGGCCAGCCCGTCGACGCGCTCCAGGGCGGAGCCGAGCGTGGCCGGCCTGACGTCGACGCCGACCATGCCCGGCACGGGGAGCAGGTTCATCAGGGCCAGGCCACCGGCCCGGTAGACGAGGTCCTGGGCGGCGAGCGAGGAGTGTCCGGCGCCGAAGGCGAAGAGACGGCCGCCGCCGGCCACCGCGTCGGCGAGGAGCGTGCCGGCCGCCTCGATGGCCCCGGCCTCCTCGTCGCGGACCCGTTGCAGCAGGGTGATCGCGGCGTCGAAGAACTGGCCGGCCGGTGTGCTGTCGCCCATGCGATGCCCCTTCACAGCGTCTGGCGGCGTCTGTGCCGCGGATCACCGTGCGGTCTGGACCAGTGCCCTGTCAATACGGCGACGCGCGGTCGTGTCGACCGGGTGCCCCCGCTGTCCGTGCCTCCCGGGTGTCCGCGCCTCCCGGGTGGCTCGCGGGCCGCCGTGCGCCCCGGACGATCGGCGTCCGCCGTGGGCGAGCCCGGCGCACTCCCGCGTAACCGTCCCGTTTCGCCGGCGCGGCACGGTTGTCAGTGCTATGCGTCAGAATTGAGCCCAGGGCCAGCGCACGCGCCGCGGAGCCGGCCGTGCTTCCGGCGGCAGATCTCATTTAGGGGCAGGTATGTCCGGACTGATCGACACCACGGAGATGTATCTCCGCACCATCCTCGAGCTGGAGGAGGAAGGCGTGGTCCCGATGCGCGCCCGGATCGCCGAACGGCTCGACCAGAGCGGGCCGACCGTCAGCCAGACGGTGGCCCGGATGGAGCGCGACGGACTGGTGTCCGTGGCCAGCGACCGGCACCTGGAGCTGACGGACGAGGGCCGCAGGCTGGCCACCCGGGTGATGCGCAAGCACCGGCTCGCGGAATGCCTCCTGGTGGACGTGATCGGTCTGGAGTGGGAGCAGGTGCACGCCGAGGCGTGTCGCTGGGAGCACGTGATGAGCGAGGCCGTGGAGCGGCGCGTGCTGGAGCTGCTGCGCCACCCGACCGAGTCGCCCTACGGCAACCCGATCCCCGGTCTGGAGGAGCTCGGCGAGAAGGACGGCGCCGACCCTTTCCTGGACGAGGGCATGGTGTCCCTGTCCGAGCTGGACCCGGGCCTGGAGGGCAAGACGGTCGTGGTGCGCCGGATCGGCGAGCCGATCCAGACGGACGCGCAGCTGATGTACACGCTGCGCCGGGCCGGCGTGCAGCCCGGCTCGGTGGTGAGCGTGACCGAGTCCCCCGGCGGTGTGCTGGTGGGCAGCGGCGGCGAGGCCGCCGAGCTGGTGGCGGAGGTCGCCTCGCACGTGTTCGTCGCCAAGCGCTGAGTGTGCCGAATCGCAGCGGCCCGACGCTTCGCGTGCCAGGCTTGCTGTCGCATGAGGCATACGGGCTGAGGGGGCGGGGAGGATGTGCCGCACAGACCAGGGTGGCCCCGGCGCCCGAAGGCGCCGGGGCCTGTCCTCCCCTGTTCCGACCTGGAGCCCCGAGCTCTCAAGGTCGTTCCCCTCGGACCGTTTTCCCCGAGCGGTCCGCCTCCCGCTGAAGATCTCCCCTCGGAGGCGGCGATCATTCCTTGAGAGTGGTCACTCGAACGAGGGGTGTTACCCGCGGAGAAGGCGTATTTCGAATACGTTTTCGATAATTTGCCCATGAGTCTGCGTAGAGTCCGTAGATGTGGATGAGGGAAAGCGGTACCACGGCAACGACGGCAGGCAGCAAGCGGTTCACAGGACCGGCCGGCGCGAGCGGTCCGAGCGGAGCTAGGGGGGTGCCAGGACCAATGGCGCGACGCATCGACGTGACCGGGGCGGGCGGCGTGCGCCTGGCCGCCTGGGAGTTCGGCGATCCGCCCAAGCGCGACCCGGCCGTACTCCTGCCGGAGCAGGCCGGACCACCCGGTCAGGAAGCCCACGGCCGGGACCGGTACGGGCCGGGGCTGCCGCAGGAGAGCCGGGCCGCTCCCGGTGTCCTGTTACTGCACGGTCTGATGGGCCGGGCCTCCCACTGGGCGTCCACCGCCCGCTGGCTCTCCGAACGGCACCGGGCCGTCGCCCTCGACCAGCGCGGCCACGGGCAGAGCGGCAAGTCCCCGCAGGCGTCCTTCACCCGTGAGGCGTACGTCGAGGACGCCGAGGCCGCGCTGGAGCAGGTGGGCCTCACCCATGTGGTCCTCGTCGGTCACGCCATGGGCGCGCTGACCGCCTGGCAGCTCGCCGCCAGGCGCCCCGACCTGGTGCACGGTCTGATCATCTGCGACATGCGGGCCTCCGCGCTCGGCGCGGCCTCGCAGCGCGAGTGGGCCGACTGGTTCCAGTCCTGGCCCGTCCCCTTCGCCACCCTCGCCGACGTACGCAAGTGGTTCGGCGAGGACGACCCCTGGGTGGAGCGCCCCAACCAGGCCCGCGGCGAGTTCTACGCCGAGGTCATGCACGAGTCCTCCGACGGCTGGCGTCCCGTCTTCGAGCCCGGGCAGATGCTGAGGTCCCGCGAGACCTGGGTGTACGACGCGCACTGGGAGGAACTCGCCCAGGTCCGCTGCCCCGCCCTGGTCGTCCGCGGCCAGGACGGCGAGCTGGGCCGCGCCGAGGCGCAGGAGATGGTCCGGGTGCTGCCCCGCGGGCAGTACGCGGAGGTGGCCGACGCCGGTCACCTCGTCCACTACGACCAGCCGGAGGCGTGGCGGGCGGCGATCGAGCCGTTCCTGGACGGCGTACTCACCTCCTGACAGCCCCGAGCCGTCGGCCGGCCCGCGGGCGGCCGTCGCCGGCGCGGGCCGCCCGCCTTTAGCCCTTGCTGACCGCCGCCAGGATCTCCGGCAGCCGTGCGGCGGTGCGCGGGGCCGCCAGGCGCAGCCCGAGCGCGGTGAGCGCCGTCCCGTACCCCGCGCCCACCGGCAGCAGCAGCCAGGTCCACGCGTCGCCGCCCGCGCTGACGTTCAGCCAGATCGCCAGCGCGAGGACCGGGGCGCACAGCAGCGCGGCGGCGACCATGCCGCCGAGGATCGAGATCAGGGCGAGACCGCTCTGCCCCGGCGCCACGTTCTTGTAGCCCTCCTGCGGGATGGAGTACGGGAAGCGGGCCGAGGTCCAGGCGCCGGTCGCCAGCATCGCCCCCAGCAGCGCCAGGGACAGCCCCAGCACCTCCGGCAGCCGCCGCCAGTCGCCGAGCACCGCGGTCGTCAGCACGGTCACGAGGGTGGCGTACGGGAGGGTGATCAGCAGCAGCGCCAGCGCCCGGGCCCGCAGCTCGGCGTACGCGTCACGCGGGGTGGAGATGGTCAGCGCGACCATCCAGAACGCGGAGGTGTCCTGGCCGAACTGGTTGTACATCTGGATGCCGAGCATCCCCGCGGCGAAGCAGGCGAAGTAGATCGAGCCGGTGCCCTGCAACGCGTTGAACACCGGCACGATCAGGCCGATGGCCAGCGACGTCACCCAGGCCGCCTTGGTCTTGGGGTCGCGCCAGATGTAGCGCAGGCTGCGCTCCATGACGGTGCCGGTGCGGCCGGCCGGGAGCAGCCGGGCCGGACCCCACGACGTACCGCGCTCGCGGCCCTCGGACTCGGTCCGCTGCACCGTCGAGCCGTCGGGGGCGGTCATCAGCCGGGTCAGACTGCGCGCCCACGCCGCCACCAGCAGCACCAGCGCGCCCACGGTCAGCGCGAGCTGGGCGGCCGCGGTGCCGTACGCCCCCCGGCTCACCGAGTCCACCGCCCCTACCGCCGACGCGGGCGGCACCCAGCGCACCACCGCGTACACCGGGTCGAGCGGTGCCAGACCCGACACGCCCAGCCGCTGCGCGCCGAAGTTGACCACCTGCGCGCCGATCGCGATGACCAGGCCGCTCAGCACCGCGAGGTCGCGTCCCCGGCGGCTGGTCAGCAGCCGGATGTTGGCGATCGCGACGGCCCGTGCGAGGGCCACGCAGACCAGCAGGGCCAGGGCGACGGCCACGGCCGCGACGACCCCCGCCGCCGTCCCGTGCGCCACACAGACCGCGCTGCCGGCCAGCAGCATGAGGGTGACCAGCGGGCCGACGCCGACCAGGGAGGCCGCCAGCAGCGCCCGTACCAGCGGCCGGGGCCGCAGCGGCAGCATCACCAGCCGGGTCGGGTCCAGGGTCTCGTCGCCGCTGGGGAAGAACAGCGGCATCACCGCCCAGCCCAGCGCCAGCACCGCCGTCAGCAGCCCGACCAGGGACGCGGCGTGCGCGTGGCCGCGCAGCGCGATCAGCCCGAGCAGTTGCAGCGCGGCGAAGAGCAGCGCGGCGACGGCGGAGACGACGAAGGCCGCCCGCCGCCCGCCGGACTGCCGCAGACCGTTGCGCAGCAGGGACAGCTTCAGCCGGACGACGGTCGCCGTGAGGCCGGCGGGACGGGGTGCGCCGGGACCGGCGGGAACCGGCACGGGACGGAGGTCCGCGGGGCCGGCGGGACGGGGGTCGGCAGGATGCGTCATCGGGATCCGCCGCCCAGCCAGTCGAGTTCGGAGCCGGTGTCGCGGCTGTTGGCGCCGACGAGTTCGAGGAACGCCTGCTGGAGCGTGGGCGCCTCGCCGCGCACCTCGTCGAGGGTGCCCTGGGCGCGGATGCGGCCCGCGGCCAGCACGGCGACCCAGTCGCACAGCGACTCGACCAGCTCCATCACATGGGAGGAGAACACGACCGTGGCGCCCGAGGCCGTGTACCGCTCCAGGACGCCCCGGATGGTCTGCGCGGACACCGGGTCGACGCCCTCGAACGGCTCGTCGAGGAAGAGGACTTCGGGGTTGTGCAGCAGCGCGGTCGCCAGCCCGATCTTCTTGCGCATGCCGGTCGAGTAGTCGACGACCAGCTTGTGCTGCGCGCCGGCCAGGTCGAGGACGTCGAGGAGCTGGGCGGCGCGCTTGTCGACCTCGGCGCCGGGCAGTCCGCGCAACCGGCCGGAGTAGCCGAGCAGTTCACGTCCCGAGAGCCGGTCGAAGAGCCTGAGTCCCTCCGGCAGCACGCCGATCCGGGCCTTCACCGCGACCGGGTCCCGCCACACGTCGTGCCCGACCACCTCGACGCGGCCCTGGTCGGGCCGGAGCAGGCCGGTCACCATGGACAGGGTGGTGGTCTTCCCGGCCCCGTTCGGCCCCACCAGCCCGATGAACCTGCCCGCGGGCAGTTCCAGGTCGATCCCGGCGACCGCGACCTGCTGCCCGAACCGCTTCCAGAGCCCCTGCACGCGTACGGCGGCTGCGCCCACCCCTGCTCCCTGCGTCATGGATTCACCCTACGACCGGACGGAGCGCGTCGGCGGAGCGGTACGGCGCTCGCCCTACCGGTCCCGGCCGCACGCGTAGGCCAGCGGGGAGATCAGCTCCTCCGCGTCCGGCAGCCACCGGTTGGCCGGGGTGGGCCGGCACGCCCACTGCACGGCCCCCCGCGAACCGAACCGGGTGGGCGGCCCGGCCACGTACGCCCCCTCGCCGAGCGCGACCAGGTCCAGCGAGGCCGGGGACCACCCCAGCCGGCGCACCAGCTCGGGCACCTTCGCGCACGCCCCGGGCAGCACGAAGAAGTACATCCGCCGGTCGGGCGCCGACGTCACGGGACCGAGCGGGAGCCGCATCCGCTCCATCCGGGCCAGCGCCAGGAAGCCGGCCGTCTCCGGCACCGAGATCGCGTCGAACGTACGGCCCGTCGGCAGCAGGATCGACGCCGTCGGCTGCCACTGCCACATCCGGCGCACCACGGTCGCGCTGCCGGTCGCCTGCGTCGCCCAGTCCTCGCGCGCGGGATGCGCGCCCGGCGCGCCGCACCCGGTCCGGCCGCAGGAGCAGCGCTCCACTCCCGCGACGGCTTCCAGCCAGGTGCCGGGGACCACGTCCCAGTGGCGTTCCTCGGCGTAGCGAACGGCGGTCTCCAGCAGTGATTCCCCGCGCTGCTGCGGCATCTGGGCGGCTTCGGCGGCCGGGATCGTCTCTTCCACGCCCACTCAACTCCCCGACCCACCCGGGGTTACGGTCCCGGCGCGCGCGGGGGAGGAGCACTGCTTTCGTGTCCGGGGCGCATGGGTGCACGTGCGGGGGCGCGCGGGAGGATCCACGGCGGAAGTGGGTAGCCACGAGTGGGGTCGGCTCCACTTTTACCCCGGCAATCCTCGCATGTCTGGCATTTTCGCTATGTCCGTTGGGCATTGATCTTCGAGGCCGGATCGACTCGGCGGAACCGACCGGGTCCGGCCAGCGAAGACACGTCAACTCGGTGCGTGGGCAGGCACCGCAGCCACAGGGGGTTCAGCCATGGCCGCAAGGCCTCTCGTCGCCCGGCAGCCGAACGAACGGTTGCAGGCGCTCATCCAGGAAGCGGGTTGCTCGAACGCCGGGCTGGCCCGCCGGGTCAACATGTGCGGCGCCGAACACGGCCTCGACCTGCGCTACGACAAGACGTCCGTGGCCCGTTGGCTGCGTGGGCAGCAGCCGCGGGGGCGGGCCCCGGCGATCATCGCCGAGGCGCTCGGCCGCAAGCTGGGCCGTACGGTCACGATCGACGAGATCGGCATGGCCAACGGCAAGAACCTCGCGTCGGGTGTCGGTCTCCAGTTCTCGCCGACGGTACTGGGGGCCATCGAGCAGGTCTGCGAGCTGTGGCGCAGCGACGTCGGACGCCGGGACTTCCTGTCCGGGTCCTCCGTCGCCGCGTCCGCGCTGGTCGAGCCGAGCCGCGACTGGCTGATCTCCGTGCCGGACTCGCAGGTGGCGCGGGCCGCGGGCCCGCGCGTGGGTCAGTCCGACGTGACGGCCGTACGGGCCATGACCCAGGCGCTGGTCGACCTGGACCACCAGTACGGCAGCGGGCATGTGCGCCCGGTCGTCGTGCACTACCTCAACAGCGTGGTCTCCGGGCTGCTGGCCGGCTCCTACCGGGAGGCGGTGGGCCGCGAGCTGTTCGCCGCGGTGGCGCGGCTGACCGAACTCGCCGGCTACATGGCCGTGGACACCGGGCAGCCGGGTCTCGCGCAGCGCTACTACATCCAGTCGCTGCGGCTGGCGCAGGCGGCGGGCGACCGCGGGTACGGCGGCTATGTGCTCGCCGCGTCCATGAGCCATCTCGCCGCGCAGCTCGGAAACCCGCGGGAGATCGCGCAGTTGGCGCGGGCGGCCCAGGAGGGGGCCCGGGGCCGGGTGACCCCGCGGGCGGAGGCCATGTTCTGCGCGGCGGAGGCCCGCGGGCACGCGCTGCTCGGCGACGCGCGGGCGGCCCAGATCGCCTCGGGGCGCGCGGTGTCGGCGATGGAACAGGCGGACGCGGCCGCGGGCGACGACCCGGCGTGGATCGCGCACTTCGACGAGGCCTATCTGGCCGACGAGTTGGCGCACTGCCACCGCGACCTGGGACAGGCCGAGGCGGCGGCGCGGTGTGCGCAGGAGTCCCTGGCCGGGCACCCCGAGTCGCGGGCGCGCCGGCGGGCCATCGGCTATGTCCTGCTGGCCACCGCCCAGGTGCAGCAGCGCGAGATCGAGGAGGCCTGCAACACGGGCCTGAAGGCGGTGGAGTTGCTGGAGACGCTGCGTTCCAACCGGGGCGCCGAGTATCTGGAGGACTTCCAGCAGCGGCTGGATCCGTACCGTGACGAGCCGGTGGTGCGGGAGTTCGGGGCGCGGCTGGAGCTGCCGGCGGCCGCGTGAACACGGGGGGCGCCGCTGCGTGAATCTGCGGGAAACGGCCCGCCGGTGCGCGGGAGCCGGCATGAACAGCGCACGGCGCCCCGGATCTGTTACTGAGGTCACAAGGAGGCAGGCCAGGTCCTGAGCTGCGTAGCACCCGGTTCCGGGGACCCGGTAGCGTGGGCCGACGATCCCGAAGGTCCCCCATTCGTAGGAGTCCCGGTGACGCAGAGTGGACAGGGCGAGGAGCCCTCGGCGCGGTCAGCGCGCGAAGGCATCGTGCTGCCCTCCGACGGAGGCGAGCCGGTGCTCCCCGGCAGGACGGCGGCGCCCGCCGGCCCGCCCTACCAGAGCTATCAGGACAGCGCTCAGCAGTACGGCCAGGCGTACGGTCAGGACACCGCAGGCGCGGCACCGGCCGGCGGGCAGGCCTGGGGCGGGGCGTGGGGCCCCGGCCAGCAGCCGGGGGCGGCCCAGCCGCCCGCCGCGGACTGGCCGCCCGCCGCACCCGCCGAGCCGGCCTGGGGCGGGCCGCAGGCAGCGTCCTCCGCGCCGTCCTGGCCGCAGGCCTCCGGCGGCGCGGGCCCGATGCCGCCGGAGAGCCCGCAGCACGCGGCGTACGGCGCGCCGCTGCCGCCCGCCGCCCACGAGGGCGCCACCCAGTTCATTCCGCCGGTCCCGGCGGCGCCCGGCGGGGTCGAGGGGGCCACGCAGTTCCTGCCGCCCGTCGTCACGCCCGCCGTGGACGAGGGAGCGACGCAGTTCATACCGCCGGTGGGGCCCGGGGCCCTGCCGCCCGAGGCGGCGGCCGCCGGGTTCCACCCCGACGCCCAGGCGACGCAGTACATCGCGCCGGTGCCCGCGGACCCGTCCGCCGGACCGTACGGCGGGGGCATGCCGGGTGACGGCGGCGACCGGCAGCCGCCCGCCGAGTTCGACAACCTGTTCCGCAACGACGTCGGCGGTGACGTTCCGGCGGGGTCCACGCAGCAGCTGCCGCGCATCCCGCAGCACGACACCGGACCCGCGGCGCACGGCTACCCCGGGCAGGCCTCGTACGCCCCGCCGGCCGGTCCCGGCGCGGGCCGCCGCGGCGCCCGCGACGACGGCTGGGGTTCCGCCCACCCGGGCGAGGGCGGCGGTGGCCGCAGCCGTTCCAAGGTGCCGTTGATCGCCGGCATCGGCATCGCCATCGCCGTGGTCGGCATCGGCGCGGGCTCGCTGCTCGGCGGCGGGGGCGACGACAAGGGCGAGGCCGGCTCGACCGCCTCCGCCTCGGCGTCCGTGAGCGCGGGCTCGGCTCCCGCGGCCGGTGGCGACGGCGCGAAGGCGCAGGCCGTGGAGCTGGACAAGCTGCTGGCCGACAGCGGCAACAGCCGGGCCGCGGTGATCGCGGCGGTCGCCGGCGTCAGATCCTGCGACAACCTCGGCCAGGCGGCCGCCGACCTGCGGGACGCGGCCAAGCAGCGCAACGAGCTGGTCACGAGGCTGTCCGGGCTGTCCGTCGACAAGCTGCCCGACCACGAGCGGCTGACCGGCGCGCTCACCGAGGCGTGGAAGGCGTCCGCGTCGGCCGACACCCATTACGCGGCCTGGGCGGACCAGACCGCGGGGAACGGGAAGTCCTGCAAGAAGGGCCAGGCCCGCAGGACCGGCGAGTCCCGGGCGGGCGACGCGGCGAGCGGCACTGCCAGCTCGCAGAAGAAGAAGGCCGCGCAGCTGTGGAACACGATCGCGCGGAAGTACGGCCTGACCGAGCGCCAGTCGACCCAGCTGTGAGGATCGCGGGCCGGGATCACCCCTCCCGGCCCTGGTCCGTCGGCTGATCCCAGTGGACCGGGATCCCCGTCCCGGTCCTGGTTCCGTCGGCTGGGCTTCACGGACCGGGATCACCCCTCCCGGTCCTTCCGCCGGCTGGGCCTGACGGGCCGGGATCCCCCTCCCGGCCCTTGCGTCAGCTGAGCTTCGCGTCCTCCAGCGTCCTGGTGACGTCGATGAAGCCCTTCCTGCCCGAGACCAGACGCCCCTTGGTGACGACCTGGACGGTCACGTCGGCGTTGGTCAGGCGGGGGAAGCCGACGGAGGCGAGGCGGTCCTGGAAGCGCCACCGCAGGGTCGGCGTCAGACCGCCCGTACCGATCTCCATCCCGTCGTCCAGCGCGTGCCGCACGGTGTCGGCGGACACCTCGCCGCCGGCCAGCGACTCGACGACCCGCTTGAACACGGTGTACGCGATGTACGTCGTCTGCACGCCGGCGTCCGCGGGGTCGATCCGGTTGTCGGAGAAGGCCTGCTCGCTGATCACCTTCTTCATGTTGTCCCAGCGGTCGTCGTTCGCCGCCGGGTACCAGCCGGTGATGTACGCGCCCTCGTACGGGCCCGAGGCGCCGCCGGACGCGTCGATCACGGTCTGGTCGACGCTGCCGAGCACCGTGGCGGTCCGCACGGCCGGGTAGTCCTCGCGGTCACGCCGGAACGAGTCCATGAAGGTGCTGGTGGCGTCACCGAGCGCGGGCACCACGCACCCCTGGTCGTCCTTCCCGCCGCCGGAGGTGGCGACCGCCCGAAGGGCGTCCTCCGACTGCCTGGAGTACTCGGTGGCGTCGTCCTCGGCCAGCACGTCGACCGTCGGCGCGTGCTTGCCCGCCGTCAGTCCCGAGTTGAGCAGCTCCGGCAGGGCGTCCCCGGCGACACTGTCGGGGCGCACGAGCGCGACGGATCCGCAGTTGGCCGCGAGCTCCTTGCCGAGGCCGGCCAGCAGTACCGCCTGGCCGCCGTTGACCGGGTAGGAGAGCGGGCTGGTGAACTCGGAGTTGGTGATGCCGTAGCCGCCTATGTAGGGGATGCCGGCACCTTCCAGCGGCGGGAAGAACGAGTCCGAGTACTGGCTGTAGGAGCCCAGGACCGCGACGGCGTTCGCCTTGACGGCCTGCCGGGCGCACTTCGCCGCGGTGATCGAGTCGTTCTTCTCGTTGCAGGTGATCACTTTGAGTTTGCGGCCCCCGGCCAGGCCGCCGTGCGCGTTGATGTACCGGGCGTAAGCCGCCGCGAAGGCGGGCATACCGGGTTTGTTGGTGGCGTTGGTGTCCTGGGGGGCCCAGGTCATCACGGTGATCGGGTCGTCTCCCGATGCTCCGTCGGTTCCGGGGATGGCCCCGCAGCCGACGGTGAGGGACGCGCATGCCACCAGTACACCCAGGGTGCGGCGGACAGCTCTGGCGCGCCGGCTGGTGTGGGGAGGGAAGGTGCTGCGCGTGTGTTGCCTGCCAGTCATGAACATGCACGATTCCGCCACATCGCTAACCGTGGAGTGACCTCGGGTCAACGAGCGGTGACGTGAAGGTGAATTACGGGGGGTGTCGAGGGGTCGGAGCGGGAGAACGTACGATCGGTGACCGTGCAAGGTACGGAGAACTCTTCCCGTCGCGGCCGTCGCTCATCCACCATGGGCGACATGCCACTGAACGACATGCCCTGGTGGCGCTGGCGCAGCAACGTGCGTTCCGCGCTGCACATGCTCTCCGATCCGGTGTTCCAGCGGGACGTCTGGCTGGCCGGCCTGGACGGCTACGGCGACGTCACCGACGCCGTGTACCGCCTGGTCGAGGACACCTGGCTGGACAACTGGTCCGCCGAGAAGTACGTCGGCACGATCTTCCGCGACTCCCAGGAGGCGGCGCTCGTCGACACCGCCGTGCTGCGGGTGCTGCGGATCATGCACCAGGTCGGCCCGGACGCGCCCGTCTCCGCCTACGTCGACCACGAGGCGTGGCCGGAGGCGATACGTGCGGCGCGCGACGCCCATGTGCGTCTCGCGGTGAGCGACGGGGACGACCCGGACGCGCCGCCGCGCACCCTCGAAGTGCTTCAGATCATGACGCGGTCCGCGTAGCGGACGGTGCTCGGCCGGTGCGGGGCTGATATGGGACCCTGTGCTGCATGAATGAGCTGTCCACCCGCGCCGCGGCCCCGGCCGACCAGTACGTCCTCATCCTGTCCTGCCCCGACAAGCAGGGCATCGTGCACGCCGTGTCGAGCTACCTCTTCATGACGGGCTGCAACATCGAGGACAGCCAGCAGTTCGGCGACCACGACACGGGTCTGTTCTTCATGCGCGTCCACTTCACGGCGGAGACGCCGGTGACGCTGGACAAGCTGCGGGCCAGCTTCGCGGCGATCGGCGACTCCTTCCGCATGGACTGGCAGATCCACCGGGCCGCGGAGAAGATGCGGGTCGTCCTGATGGTCAGCAGGTTCGGGCACTGCCTGAACGACCTGCTGTTCCGGGCGAGCACGGGCGCACTGCCGGTGGAGATCGCGGCCGTGGTCTCCAACCACACCGACTTCGCCGAGCTCGTCGGCTCGTACCACATCCCCTTCCACCACATCCCGGTGACGAAGGACACCAAGGCCGAGGCGGAGGCCCGGTTCCTGGACCTGGTGCGCGAGGAGAACGCCGAACTCGTCGTCCTCGCCCGCTATATGCAGGTGCTGTCGGACGACCTGTGCAAGCAGCTCAGCGGCCGGATCATCAACATCCACCACTCCTTCCTGCCGAGCTTCAAGGGCGCCAAGCCGTACCACCAGGCGCATGCGCGCGGGGTGAAGCTGATCGGTGCGACGGCGCACTACGTGACCGCCGACCTCGACGAGGGCCCGATCATCGAGCAGGAGGTCGAGCGGGTCGGCCACGACGTCACGCCGGACCAGCTCGTCGCGATCGGCCGCGACGTGGAGTGCCAGGCGCTGGCGCGGGCCGTGAAGTGGCACGCCGAGCGCCGCATCCTGCTCAACGGCCGTCGGACGGTCGTCTTCGCGTAGGACGGTTACATCCGGCTCAGCGAGGCCGCGGCCAGCAGTACGTCCCTGATCGCCTCGCGGTCCCCGACCTGCCCCGCGGCCGCCTCCTCCGGCGGGACGTGTCCGGCCGCGAGCCGGCAGAACTCCACGCCGTCCAGGGCGACATGGGCCACCTCGTGGTCCGGTGAGGTGGTCGCCGCCGGGGAGTCCAGCGGGATCATCCACTCCCCGCCGCCGAGCCCCTCGATCTCCAGCCGCAGGCTGCGTCCCGGTGCGCCGGCCGGGACCAGATGCCGTCCCCGGCCCGGCGCGGCGAGTCCGGCGCGGCGGCGCTCGGCCAGGGCGACCGGCAGCATCCGGGCCGCGAGGTCGATCATGCGGTGCAGATGGCGCGGGGACGGCGGGTCGTAGGGGTAGTCCACCGCCTCCGCGATGTCCTCCGCGTGCACCCAGCACTCGAAGGCGCGGTCCAGCATCGCGTCCCGCAGCGGCAGCGCGATCTCGGCGCCGTCGCTTGTGCTCCCGTAGGACACCGCCAGCTTCCCGGCGCTGCCGCCGGTGAAGGACACCGTCCGGACGATGTCGTGGCTCTGCCCCCGCCAGGGGGTGCGCACGGAGCGGGTGGGCGGGAAGTGGGAGGCCTGCCAGTACGCCTCCGTACGGCTTCCCGGTGACGCGGTCCGGCCGGCCGGGAGGCCGGCCACCGGGTCGTCGAGGCCGAGGGCGGTCGCGACGAGACCGTCGACCGCCAGCAGATGCGCGATGACCCCGGCGACGGTCGTACGGCGGCTCGCCGTGGCGGCCCCGTCGAACCAGCGCAGCCGCACCGGCGCGTGCCACTCGGCGTCCCCGAAGTCCTGGAGCAGCGCGTCGAGGCGGGCGGTCTCGGCGTCGTAGGCGTGGGCCCAGTCGGGCACCGGGATGCGCGGCGGGCGCCGGTCCAGGCAGCCGGCCAGGACGCGGGTGCGCAGCCCCGGGTCCAGGTCCAGCGGCTCGGGCGGGTGCAGCAGGCCGACCGCCTCGCGCAGCCGCCGGGCCTCGTCCGCGCAGGAGCCGCAGTCGCCCAGGTGCTCCTCGACGGCCGCCGTCTCCTCGGCGGAGCAGGCCGCCAGCGCCCAGGCGCCCAGCAGCGACTTCAGGACCGGGTGCTCCAGGGCGAGCGGGGCGGCGCCGGGTGCCGGGCCGGCGGGCTCGGGCAGCGGCAGCCCGGTGTCCTCGACGGAGGTGCGGGGCGGGGGTATGCGTAGCCGGCCTTCGTCCGGACCCCGGCCGTCGTCGGGGCCGCCCGGTCCGTCGGACCCGCGTTCTCCCTGCTCGTTCTGCACCGGTTCGCCCTCTGCGTTCTTTTCGTCCCCTTCCGGCCCTCCGTACGCGTCGTAGGCGTCGTACTCGCCGTGCTCCTCGTACTCCTCGCGCTCCCCGTACTCCTCGCGCTCCCCGTACTCCTCGCGCTCCCCGTGCCCTTCGAGGTCCTCGTGCTTCTCGCTCGCACTCTCGTCGTCCGGGCCGAAGCGGTCCGCCCCGCTCACGCGGCACCTCCGTACTCGGGTGGTGCCCCGGAGGCGCCGGCGTCGTGGGCGGTGGAGAGCAGTTGCAGGCCCAGGCGGAGCCGCCGGCGGGCCTCGTCCTCGGTGACGCCGAGGTCGGCGGCGGTCTGGCGGTAGTCGCGGCGCTGGAAGTAGGCCAGGTCCAGGGCGGCCCGCAGGGGCGCGGGCATGGACTGGACGATGTAGTCGGCACGGGCGGCGACCGAGGCGTGGCGCACCTTGAGCTCCAGCTCCTCGGCGCTCGCCCCGCCGTCGTCGCCGGCGAGCGCCGCGGTCCCGGTGGCGCGCAGCCGCTGCACGGCGAGACGGTGGGTCAGGGCGGCCACCCAGGTGCGCAGGGGTCCCGTCTTCGGGTCGTAGGCGTCCGGGTGCTCCCAGACATGGGCGAAGACCTCGCGGGTGACGCTGTCGGCGGCCCGCTCGTCCTCGAGCACACGATGAGCGAGGCCGTGCACAAGTGAAGCGAACCGGTCGTAGAACTCGCCGAGGGCGGCCGCCTCGCCGCGTGCGAGGCGCTGCTGCATCTTGCGGTCCCAGCGGGGCGGTGCGTCCTTCTTCGCCATCGTGCCCCTCTCGCCGGTTCGTCCCTGAGATCAGCGTGCGCCCACCGTCTCCTCGAATGTAGTCGGCACGTCCGACAACGCACGCCCCTTTGTTGCAATGTGCGCCCCTGGAACGGCCGTGAGTGGTAGCGAACCCGGCGGTTCCCGCGCGGGAGGGCTCCGATCGCTTGGCTACCCCGAATCCGGGCGATCAGACTCGATCGAACAGGATCGAAGACGATTGAAACAAGCCGTCTTTGGTCAGTCTTCGTTTTTTGGTCGGTGTTTCAGGGAACAGCCCGCTGGGCAGCCGCGCTGCAAGGAAGTGATGGGACAGCTTCCGTTTGGCGGACGAAAGGCGTGGTGGTGGCGTTCAAAGTGACCGACGGCACGCAGGGAGACTGGGCCGTGCTCCATGTGTCGGGCGAACTGGATCTGGTGACGTCGCCCACGTTGCGGCAGCGGGTGCACGACGTGGTGGCCGACGGCCGCCACCGACTCGTCCTCGATCTGTCCGGGGTGTACTTCTGCGACTCCAGCGGGGTCGGCGTCCTCATCGCGGCGCGCCGGCTGCTGCGCTCCTGCCAGGGCCGCCTGCGTCTGGTCCTGCCCGCCCAGGGCGCGGTGGAGGGCTCTCACGTCAACCGCGTCTTCGGCGCGCTGGGCGTGCGACGGCTGTTCGACGTCCACCCGGACCTCGACACGGCGGTCGCCGCCGAGGAGTCGCGCCCGCTCTCCGCCTGAGAACCGGCGCACGGCCGCCCGCCCGCGCGGCGGCGGAGGGCTCCGGCCGACGGCCGTACCGTTGTCCCGGAATTTCCCCGGTCTTGGTGCAAGCGTCGTTTTCCCCCTCCCGGACGGCCCCCGGCGTCGTACGCTCCCGGTCAGAGGCACCAGATGCATCCGACGTGAGGTAAGGCGGACCGAGAAGACATGGTCAGCAGCGAGTACGAGCGCAGGATCGCCGCCCGGTTCGTCGTCTTCGACCAGGACGGCAACGGCTACATCGACCGGGAGGACTTCAGTACGGCGGCCAAGGCGCTGCTGGCGGAGTTCGGCACGGCGGCCCGCTCCGACAAGGGGCAGGCCCTGTACGCGGGCGCCGAGGCGTTCTGGCAGGGCATGGCCGGCATCGCGGACCGGGACGGCGACCAGCGCATCACCCGGGAGGAGTTCGTCAACGGCGCGGTCAAGCGGCTGCACGACAACCCCGAGCGGTTCGGCGAGATCGCCCGCCCCTTCCTGCACGCGGCCCTGGGCCTGGCGGCGGCCGCGGACGGCACGGCCGCCGTCGCGGACACCGCGCGGGTGCTGATGATCCTGGGCGTGCCCGAGGACCTCGCGCGCACGACGGCCGCCGCGCTGGACACCGACGGCGACGGCCGGGTCGGCGAGGCGGAGATCGTGCCCGCCTTCGCCCGCTACTTCACCGTCCCCGAATAGCGCTCCCTGAGCCGGTACTTGAGGACCTTGCGCAAGGTCTCGTTGCGCGGCAGGGCGTCGACCACCTCCAGCTGCTCCGGCAGCTTGTGCACCGACAGCCCTTCCGCGCGCAGGTACGACGTCACCGCCTCCAGCGTCAGCCGCGCGGCGCCCGCGGGCTGTTCGACGACCGCGCAGACCCGTTCCCCGCGGTCGGCGTCCGGCAGTCCGACGACCGCGACGTCCCCGACCGCCGGGTGCGCGTGCAGCAGGTCCTCGATCTCCTTGGCGGAGATGTTCTCGCCCTTGCGGATGATGACGTCCTTGAGCCGTCCGGTGAGGACCAGATGGCCGGTGCCGGTGAGATGCCCGAGGTCGCCGGTGCGCAGGAACCCGTCGCCGTCGAAGGCCTCCGCCGTCTGCGCCGGGTCCAGATAGCCCTGGCAGACGGCCTCCCCCTTCAGGCGCACCTCCCCGTCCACGATGCGGATCTCCATGCCCCGCGGGGGCCGGCCCTCCGTCGTGGCCAGGTTCTCGGCCGTGTCGTCCGGCGCCCCCATGGTGATCATCGGCACCTCGGTCATGCCGTAGCCGTGGGTGAGCTGCACCCCCATCTCGCGCACGACGCGGTGGTAGAGCTCGGGCGGTTTGGGCGCCCCGCCGCCCGCCAGCAGCCGCAGGGTCGGGATGACCTTCTCTCCCGGCCGCTTGCGCTGCTCGGCGAGGAACATCGAGTAGAACGCCGTCGACCCGCCCGCCACCGTCACCCCGTGCCTGCGGTACTCCGCCAGCGCGTCCGGCAGCGCGAACTGCTCGAACAGCACGGCCGGGAAGCCGTACAGCATCAGCATCACCGTGTAGTCGGGGCCGGCGATGTGCGCGTAGGGGAAGGCCATCGAGCCCACGTCGTGCTCCGACAGCCGCAGCGCGTGGGCGAGACAGGAGCCGCCCGCGAGCAGTGAGCGGTCAGTGTGCAGCACGCCCTTGGGGTCGGAGGTGGTGCCGGAGGTCCAGTAGATCCAGCGCACCGAGGTCCCCTCGGCGGGCGGCGGGGGCAGCACGGCCGGGTCGCCGTCGGGCAGGCTCTCGTCCCCGTACACCTCGAGGACGCCCTTCGCGCCCAGCCGCCGTGCCATCTCCGTGTGGTCGAAGCCCCGCAGGACGCCCGGTACGGCGAAGAACTCCGCCCGTGACTCACGCAGGGCGAAGCCGACCTCCCGGTCCCGGTAGAACGGGATGACCGGGGTCTGCACGGCACCCAGCCGGGCCAGCGCGAAGGACAGCACGGCGGTCTCGATGCGGGTGGGCAGCTGCCAGGCGACCACCGTGCCGGGGCGCACGCCCCGACCGTGCAGTCCGGCCGCCACCCGCTCGGCCCGCGCCCGCAGCCCGCCGAAGGTCAGGGAGCGCCCGCCCTGGAGGAACACCGGACGGTCGGGGGTGAGGGCGGCGCGGCGGACCACCAGGTCCCACAGGGTGCGGGCGGAGCTCAGCGTGTGTGCGGTGTCGTCCACTTCGGCCCCCACAGATAGCTGACGATGCGTCAGATGCTGGGCAGAGCGTAGGCCCGGCCGCCTTGCCGGTCCAGGGGTGCGCGGCTAGCCTGCTCGGCAGCAGCGATCTGACGGACTATCAGATGGGTGCGTCATGGACCTCTCCCACACGCCCGCCGAGGAGGAGTTCCGCGCGGGGCTGCGGGCCTGGCTCGCGCGGGTGCTGCCCACGCTGCCGGCGAAGCCGTCGCCCGGCGACTGGCCGGCCCGCCGGGCCTACGACCTCGGCTGGCAGCGGATGCTTCACGACGCCGGGTACGCGGGGCTGGACTGGCCCGTCGACGCGGGCGGCCGGGGCGCCACCCCCACCCAGCAGCTGATCTTCCTGGAGGAGACCGAGCGGGCCGGCGCACCCTACGTGGGCGCCAACTTCGTCGGACTGCTGCACGCGGGGCCGACCGTCGCCGCCGAGGGCACGGCCGCGCAGCGGGCCCGCTGGCTGCCGCCGGTCCTGCGCGGCGAGGAGGTCTGGTGCCAGGGCTTCAGCGAGCCGGGCGCCGGGTCCGACCTGGCCGCGCTGCGCACCCGCGCCCGCCGCGACGGCGACCACTATGTGGTGAGCGGGTCCAAGATCTGGACCTCGCACGCCGAAGTCGCCGACTGGTGCGAGCTGTTGGTGCGCACCGACCCCGCGGCGCCCCGGCACCGGGGCATCACCTGGCTGGCCATGCCGATGGACGCCCCGGGCGTCACCGTACGGCCGCTGCGCACGCTCGCCGGGTCCGCCGAGTTCGCCGAGGTGTTCCTCGACGAGGTGCGGGTGCCGGTCGCCAACCGGGTCGGGGCGGAGAACGACGGCTGGCGGGTGACCATGGTGACCCTGTCCTTCGAGCGCGGTACGGCGTTCGTGGGCGAGGTGGTGGCCTGCCGCCGGGTGCTGGACGAACTCGCCCGCACGGCCCGGGCCGACGGCCGCTGGGACGACCCCGGGCTGCGGCGCAGGCTGGGCCTGCTCAACGCCGAGTTCCGCGCGCTGTGGCGGCTGACGCAGTGGAACGTGAGCGAGGCGGAGGCGGCGGGCGGCGCGGTGCCCGGCGTGGCGGGCTCGGTCTTCAAGCTGAGGTACTCGCACGCGCGCCAGGAGCTCTACGACACCGCGGCCGACGTGCTGGGCGCCGGCTCGCTCGACCTCGACCGGCCCTGGGTGCTCGACCGGCTGTCCTCGCTGGCCTACACGATCGCGGCCGGCACCTCGCAGATCCAGCGCAACATCGTGGCCGAGCGGATCCTCGGACTGCCGAAGGGACGGTGACACGGACCGTGCGATTCCGACTCACCCGGGACCAGGAGGCGTTGCGGGCCGGTGTGCGGGAGCTGCTGGCCCGGCGCTTCGCGGCCGAGGCGCTGCGCGCCGCCGTCGGACGGCCCGGCCTGGACCGGCGGCTGTGGCGGGAGTTGGGGGCGGCCGGGTTCTTCGCGCTGCGGGTGCCGGAGGCGGACGGCGGGGTCGGACTGGGACTGCCCGAGGCGGTGTTGGCGTTCGAGCAGGCGGGGCGGTTCCTGCTGCCGGGCCCCCTGGTGGCCACCCATCTCGCGGCGGGCTCGGTGCCCGGGGCGGCCGAAGGGCAGGCCGTGGTGGCGGCCGTCGACGGCGAGCTCGTGGAGTGGCTGGCGGAGGCGGACGTGGTGCGCGGCGACGTCTCGAAGGCCGTCGCGCTGACCTCCGTGGACCCGCTGACGCCGCTGCACCGGGTGCCCGCGCCGGACGGCCCGCCGGCCGCCCCGGACCCCGTCGCGGTGCTGCTGACGGCCGCCGAACAGCTCGGCACGGCCGCGCGGGTGTGCGAGCTGGCGGTGGAACACGCCCGGACGCGTGAGCAGTTCGGGCAGCCGATCGGGGCCTTCCAGGCCGTCAAACACCTGTGCGCGCAGATCCTGGAGCGGACGGAGCCGGCCCGCGCGGCGGTCTACGCGGCCGCCGTCACCGCCGACCCCGTCGACATCGCCGCGGCCAGGCTGCTGGCCGACGAGGCGGCCGTGCGCGGCGCCCGTGACTGTCTCCAGGTGCACGGCGGAATGGGCTTCACCTGGGAGTCCGAGGTGCATCTGCATCTGAAGCGGGCGTGGGTGCGGGCGCGGCGGCCGGGCGGCGGCGGCCAGGCCGCCGAACTGCTCGCCGCCGACCTGGCCGCCGACCCGGCATAAGAGCTCCGGGGGCCGCCCGCCGGCGGGCGCGCCGCGCCCGAGTGCCGCGGATCGTGGCATCCGGGAACTACGGAGCGTCGATATCGGGTTGTGCCGCGGGGCGGGCTCGTCACGGCCCGGAGTCGGCACCGTGCTCCGGTACCTTGTGTGGGATGCGAGTGGTTCCGGGTACGAGCCATGCGGGTGTCGCCCCAGAGGCGGCCCCGGATCCGGCGGTGCGCATCGCCGCCCGCAAGGCAGAAAGGGCTTGCTCCGAGCGGCGCTTCCCTGCCTGTTCGACTTGCGTCGGCATCGGTCGCACAGTATGCCGGACAGGTACTCCTTGGCGCTGGAATATGCCCGAAGCGCTTGTTGGCGTGACTGTACGTCAACCAAGCTGTCCTACAAGGGATTCACGATCAGTGATCCTGGCTGCGGCCATTGTCCTGGCCATGCTGAAAATGGCTACGATCGTGGCCCTCGTCATGGCCCTCGTCGTGGCGCTCGCGTGGCGCGAGGCCATGTGTACGCCGGTTCGGATGGTGTGAGCGGTGCAGGTGCTACAAGTGCAGCTGGAGATCCGGCCCGACCCCGCCGAGGTCGGGCGCGCCCGCAGGTGGGCCCGCTCGCGGCTCGCCGGGTCCGGGATAGAGGCCGACGAACCGCTCGCCGAGACCCTCGTGCTCCTCGTCTCCGAGCTGGTCACCAATGCCGTGGTGCACACCGGCCGGCCGGCCGTGCTGCGCCTGTCGCTGGCCGCCGTGGCGGCCGAGGTCGCCACCGTCCGGCTGGAGGTGGCCGACGCCTGCGACCGGGCGCCGGTGCCCCGCTGCGTCGACGGCGACGCGACCGGCGGCCGTGGTCTGGCCCTGGTGGACGGCCTCGCCGACCGCTGGGGCTGGAGCCCCGAGGGTGCGGGCAAGCGCATCTGGTGCGAGGTGGACCGGCCCGAGGAGTCCGAGGGCCCCGGGGCGGCCTGCCGCGAGGTGGCGGCGTGCGAGGGATACGAGGGACTCGTGTACGGGGCCTACGAAGCCGTGTGACCCGTGGCCGTGGCGGTGACCGCGCCCGGCACGGGCGCGCAGGGCGGGCGCACGGCCGGCGGAATCCCGTCGCCACTGGTGCCCGGGTGTGTGAGGTGCCGTCGTCCGGTGAGGGCCGGGACGGCGTGCGCCCGGATATGCTTCCGTGCGCGCCCAGGGCGAAGCGGGGCGTAAGCGATAAATCCCCGATCGGGTGTTGACGCGGCGTGTCCGTTTGATCACGCTTGTGGCAGCGACTTGCCGAGGGGGACGGCGAGGGCCCCGGTGACGGGGGCCCTCGGCGCGTGCGGGTCGTGAGTTCGGCGCCGTTCTTCTCAGGGCAGAGGGACCGGGGCGGGTGCGCCGAGGTCGGATGGCGGCGCGCGGTGCCGTGCTCGGGGCGGGCAGCGGCGCGCCGCCAGCCGAACCCGTCCGACGGGACCGGCCCATGGGCGGCCGGAGTCGCCGTATCGCCTGCCGGACAGTGCCTGTCGGACAGTGCCCGGCGGTCCGCGCCCGGTCAGAGGATCGCGACCGGAGCCACCGGTGTCCCTGTCGCGCCGGCGAACGGCTCGGGCATCGCCGAGAGCAGAAACGCGTAACGCCCTTCTTGTCCACAGGCTGTGGACAACTTTTCGAGATCCCAGTTCTGGCCCTGGAGCATGCCCATCTCCACCAGGTGGAGCGCGTGCACGGGCAGCCACAGGTCGTCGATCTCGGGCGGGAACACCTCGAAGGTGAGAGTGTCGTTCGCGACGGCGGCGACGTCGCGCGCGTGGAACCACTCCGGTGTGCGCACCGAAAGGCCCGGCGACGGATGGGCGTACCCGTGCCGGTCGCCCGCGAGGCAGGACCGGATCTGCCCGGTCCGCACCAGCACGATGTCCCCCGCGCGCACCCGGGTGCCCGCCAGTTCCTCGGCCGCCTCCAGGTCCTCCGGGGTGACGGCGTGTCCGCCGGCCAGCCGTTCGACCCCCCGCGCGCGTGCCACGTCGAGCAGCACCCCGCGCGAGACGATGTGCTCCGCCTTGTCGATGCCGGCGAACCCGGCGCCGCCGTGCGCGGTGATCGTGCCGGCCGGGCGGCCGTTGTAGAGCCGGCCCGAGTGGGAGACGTGCGGCAGCGCGTCCCAGTGGGTGGCGGCCTGGAGCCCCATCGTCACGGCGTCGTCGCTGCACGCCACCGTTCCCGGCCCGAAGATCTCCTGGTTGATCTGCACCATGACGTGCAGCGGGTCGACCCGCCCCGGGATCATCCCGGTCTGCACGCCGTCCTGACGCAGGGGCAGGGCGAGGGGGACGCGCCGCCCGGTGCGCACGCACCCGGCCGCCTCCCGGACGACCTCGTCGGTGATCAGGTTGAGGGTGCCGCGCTCGTCGTCGGTCCCCCAACGGCCCCAGTTGTTGACGCGCTTGGCGATCTCGTGGAACTCGTCCGGCAGTGACATGGGTGCTCCCCGGGGCTTGTCTCCAGGCATCCGACCGGTCATAAAATCTAACGGTCCGTCAGATAACGCGGGAAGGGGCCGGGCGTGGGGAACTTCGTGGCAGGCAAGGTCGTCGCGGTGACGGGCGCCGGGCGCGGCATCGGCCGGGCGGTGGCGCTGGCGGCGGCGGCCGAGGGCGCCCGGGTCGTCGTCAACGACTTCGGTGTCGGCGTGGACGGCGCCGCGCCGAGCAGCGAGGTCGCCGAGGCCGTCGTCAAGGAGATCGAGGCCGCGGGCGGGACGGCGGTCGCGGTGGCCGACGACATCTCCACCATGGCGGGCGGACAGCGGGTGGTCGACACGGCCGTGTCGGCGTACGGGCGGCTGGACGGAGTCGTCTGCGTGGCCGGGATCCTGCGCGAGCGGATGCTGTTCAACATGTCCGAGCAGGAGTGGGATCCGGTCGTCGCCACCCATCTCAAGGGCACGTTCACCGTGTTCCGGGCGGCCTCCGCCGTGATGCGCGCGCAGCGCCGCGGCACCCTGATCGGCTTCACCAGCGGCAACCACCAGGGCTCCGTCTCGCAGGCCAACTACAGCGCCGCCAAGGGCGGGATCATCTCGCTGGTGCGCAGCGCCGCGCTGGGGCTGCACAAGTACGGGGTGAGCGCCAACGCGGTGGCCCCGGTGGCCCGTACGCGGATGTCGGCGAACGTGCCCATGGAGCTCACCGAGATCGGCGAACCGGAGGACGTGGCCGCGCTCGTGGTCTATCTGCTGTCCGACCGGGCCAGGGAACAGCGCATCACCGGCCAGGTGTACACGATCGCCGGCCCCAAGATCGCGGTGTGGGCGCAGCCGAGGGAACTGCGGGCCGCCTACGCCGACGGCGCCTGGACCCCGCAGCGGATCGCCGACTTCCTGCCGGGGACGGTGGGGAAGGATCCGATGCCGCTGCTGGAGCGGGTCGAGGCGATGGAGCGGGCGGCGCGGGACGGAGCCCGGCCGAACGCCTGAGCAGGACCGCTGCCGCGCTCTTTCCGAGGAGGTCACCGTGGAGTTCGGGTTCACACCGCAGGACGAGGAGTTCCGCGCCGAGGCACGCTCGTGGCTCGCCGCGCACGCGGGCGACGCCCGGGACCGCCGCGGCTGGGAACGCACCCTCGGCAAGGCGGGCTGGATCGGCCTGGGCTGGCCCGAGGGCGGCTACGGCAACCGCACCGCCACCCTCACCCAGCAGGTCGCCTGGGCCGAGGAGTACGCCCGCTCGGCCGCGCCCCCGCGTTCCGGGCACATCGGCGAGAACCTCCTCGCCCCCACCCTCCTCGCCCACGGCACCGACGGCCAGAAGGCCCGCTTCCTGCCCCCCGTCGCCGCGGGCGACGAACTGTGGTGCCAGGGCTACAGCGAACCCGGCGCGGGCTCCGACCTGGCGGGCGTACGAACCACCGCCGCCCGGGAGCCGTCCGGCACCCACTACCGGATCACCGGACAGAAGATCTGGACCTCCCTCGCGCACGAGGCGGACTGGTGCTTCGTGCTGGCCCGCACCGAGCCCGGCTCGCACCGCCACCACGGCCTGAGCTTCCTGCTCGTGCCGATGGACCAGCCGGGCCGCGTCGAGGTCCGCCCGATCCGGCAGCTGACCGGCACGAGCGAGTTCAACGAGGTGTTCTTCGACGGGGCACGCGCGCGCGTGGAGCACGTCGTCGGCGGCGAGGGCGGCGGCTGGCGGGTCGCGATGAGCCTGCTCGGCTTCGAACGGGGCGTCTCGACCCTCGCCCAGCAGATCGGGTTCGCCGCGGAGCTGGAGCGCGTGGTGCGCACGGCCGTGGAGACGGGCACGGCGGACGATCCCGTCGTACGGGAACTGCTGGTGCGCCAGTGGGCCGAGTTGCGCACGATGCGCTGGAACGCGCTGCGCACCCTCGGCCGTACCGGCGACGCTGGGGCGCCCAGCGTGGCGAAGCTGCTGTGGGCGGGCTGGCACCAGCGGCTCGGGGAGCTGGCCATGCTGGCGCGCGGCACGGCGGCGGCCGTAGGACCGGTGGACTGGTCGCCCACGGCGCCGTACGAACTCGACGCGCTCCAGCACCTGTTCCTGTTCTCCCGGGCCGACACCATCTACGGCGGCTCGGACCAGATCCAGCGCACGATCATCGCCGAGCGCGTGCTCGGCCTGCCCAGGGAGCCCAAGGGAGCCGCGTGATGCGAGGCGTGATCTACGACGGGAAGCAGGTCCGGGTCGCGGACGACCTGGAGGTACGCGATCCCGGACCCGGAGAGGTGCTGGTCGCGGTCTCCGCCGCGGGCCTGTGCCACAGCGACCTGTCCGTGCTGGACGGGACCATCCCCTTCCCCGTGCCCGTGGTGCTGGGGCACGAGGGCGCGGGCGTGGTCGAGGCGGTGGGCGCGGGTGTCGGCCATGTGGTGCCCGGGGACCATGTGGCCCTGTCGACGCTCGCGAACTGCGGGACGTGCGCGGACTGCGACCGGGGCCGGCCGACGATGTGCCGGCAGGCCATCGGCCGTCCCGGTCGGCCGTTCTCCCGGGACGGCCGTCCGGTGTACCAGTTCGCCGCCAACTCGGCCTTCGCCGAGCGGACGGTGGTTAAGGCGGTGCAGGCGGTGCGCATCCCGAAGGACATACCGATGCCGTCCGCCGCGCTGATCGGGTGCGGGGTGCTGACCGGGCTGGGCGCCGTGCTCAACCGCGCGCGCGTGGACCGCGGGGACAGCGTGCTCGTGATCGGCACCGGCGGGATCGGCCTCAACGTCCTCCAGGGCGCGCGGATCGCGGGCGCCCTGCGGATCGTGGCCGTGGACGCCAACCCCGAGAAGGAGGAGCTGGCCCGTCGGTTCGGGGCGACGGACTTCCTCACCTCCACCGAGGGGGTGAAGGACGTCCTGCCGACCGGCGCGGACCACGCCTTCGAGTGCGTCGGCCGGGTGGAGCTGATCCGCGCGGCGATCGACCTGCTGGACCGGCACGGCCAGGCCGTCCTGCTCGGGGTGCCCCCGGCGGCGGCCGAGGCGTCCTTCAAGGTCTCCTCCCTCTTCCTGGACAAGGCGGTCCTCGGCTGCCGTTACGGCTCCTCCCGCCCGCAGCGCGACATCGCGCTGTACGCCGAGCTGTACCGGCAGGGCCGGCTGCTGCTCGACGAACTGGTGACGGGCACCTACCCGGTCGAGGACTTCGAGAAGGCGCGGGCCGACGCGGAGGCGGGGCGGGTGGCGCGCGGAGTGCTCACCTTCTGACGGTGGCCGGAAGCCGTCCGCGGGCGGGAAAAAAATCCCGGGGCGTCGTCGGCCCCGGCCCGTACCGTCGGCGCATGACCTATCGCGACATCGCCTCCAGGCAGGTCCTGGCCTGGGCCGGAACCGCCGTCGGCGCCCGGATGCCGGTGGCCATGGCCCCGCTGGCCCTGGTCTTCCTGGCGCGTGAGCGGCCCGGCGGCTACTCGCTGGGCGCGGTCCTCGCGGCGGCGTACGTCATCGGCGAGATCGCCGGCGCCCCGGTGCTCGGGACGCGGCTGCGGCCGGAGCGCACCCGCGCCCAGCTGTCCGCCGGGCTCGCCGTCGGAGCCGCCGGGTTCCTGGGGCTCGGGATGTTCCCGGCCGCCCCGGCCGCCGTCCTGGCCGGGTTCGCGTGCGTCGCCGGTGCCGCCCCGGCGGCCGTCACCGGGGGTCTGCGCACCCTGCTCACCGAGTTGGTCCCGGAGCGGGCGGCGGCCCAGGCGCTGTCCGTGGAGTCGATGCTGTCGTCCGGGGTGTGGGCGGTCTCCCCGGCCGTGGTCGCGGGCCTCGCCCTCGGGGTCGCGCCGCGGGTGCCGCTGCTGCTGGCGGCGGCCCTGATGGCGTCGTCGGTGGCCGGCCTGCGGCTGTTCCCGGCCGGCTGGGGCGCGGGCGGCGAAGGGGGTTCGGACGACGGGCGGGGAACGGGCGAAGGCGACGGGGCCGGGGCGGCGCGGCGGCGGCCGCTGGTCGACGCCTGGCCGGTGTATGTCACGGGCGCGGCCAGTCTGGCCCTGCTCGGCCTCGGCGAACTCGTCCTGCCCGCGCTGCTGGAACAGCGCGGCGTCGACGTCGGCTGGTCCGGCCCGCTGCTGGCCGGGATGTCGGTGGGCGCCGGGCTGGGCGCGTTCGCCTACGGCCTGCGGAACTGGCCGGGACGGCTGCGTACGCGCAGTGCGGTGCTGATGGCGGGGACCTCGGTGTGCATCACGCTCGCCGCGCTGCTCCCGCACCCGGCGGGCATCGCGGTCGCGCTGGCCGCGGGCGGCACCCTCCAGTCCGGGGCGATGCTCACCCGCAACCTCTCCCTGCGCGAGGCCCTCCCGCCGGGCGACCTGGCCGCGGGTTACTCGGTGATGTACGCGGCCGCGGGCGCGGGGTACGCGGCCACCGGCTCGCTGGCCGGCGCCCTGCTCCGGTTCGTGGCGCCGTCGACGGCGATCCTGGCCGGGGTGGCGCCGACCCTCGTGCTGACGGCGCTCGGCTGGTGGGGCGAGGCCCGGCGCGAGGGCCGCTCAGCGCGCGACGCCCAGACCGGCCTCGCTGCCCGCACCGGCGGGGCTCCCGTCGTCGCCCTCGGGCCGGACGCCGTCGCGGCCGCTGCCGACCCGGAACGTCCGCCGGTACGCGGTGGGGGTGACCCCGAGCGCCGTCTGTAGGTGCTGGCGCATCGACTGGGCGGTGCCGAAGCCCGCGTCCCGGGCCACCTGGTCGACCGACAGATCGGTGGACTCCAGCAGGTGCCGGGCCCGCTCCACCCGCTGCCGGGTCAGCCACTGCCCGGGACTGACGCCGACCTCCTCGCGGAAGCGGCGGGTGAAGGTGCGTACCGACAGGGACTCCTGGGCGGCCAGGTCGCGCAGCTGGAGCGGCTCGTGGAGACGGCCGAGGGCCCAGGCACGGGCGGCGGTCGTGCCGGACACCTGCGGGTCGGGCACGGGCCGGTGGATGTACTGGGCCTGCCCGCCGTCCCGGTGCGGCGGTACGACCGTCCGGCGGGCCACCTCGTTGGCGACCGCGGTGCCGTGGTCGCGGCGGACCATGTGCAGGCACAGATCGATGCCGGCCGCGACCCCCGCCGAGGTCAGCACGTCGCCGTCGTCGACGAACAGGACGTCCGCGTCGACCTTGATCCGGGGGAAGAGCCGCGCGAAGTGCGCGGCGTCGGCCCAGTGCGTGGTCGCCGGACGGCCGTCGAGCCGGCCGGCGGCGGCGAGCACGTAGCCGCCGGTGCAGATGGAGGCGAGCCGGGTGCCGGGCCGGATGTACGCGAGCGCGGCGGCCAGTTCGTCGGTCAGCACGCCCTGCTCGTAGACCGGTCCCAGTTCGTACGACGCCGGGACGACGACCGTGTCGGCGGTGGCCAGGGCCTCCGGTCCGTGGGCGATCTGGACGGCGAAGTCGGCGTCGGTCTCGACCGGGCCCGGCGGCCGGACGGAGCAGGTGACGACCTCGTACAGATGGCGCCCCTCGGCGTCCTTGGGACGCCCGAAGATGCGGTGCGGGATGCCCAGTTCGAAGGGGAGCAGCCCGTCGAGGGCGAGGACGACGACACGGTGGGGGCGGAACGCACGCTCACGGGTCATGGCCCGATCCTAGCGAATGCTGTCCTTCGGGCCACTCGTTTGTCATGGTCGCGCACTGGATGCTCTACGACGTGACCCAGACATCAGAAGCCGCAGCCACCGTGGCGGACGCCCCGTCCGCACGCCGCTCCCGCGTCCACCGCGCGTGGTTCGTCGCCGCCGTCACCTTCGTCACGATCATCGGTGCGGCGGCCTTCCGCTCGCTGCCCGGCCTGCTCATCGACCCGCTGCACCAGGAGTTCGGCTGGTCGCGCGGCACGGTCGGCGCCGCCGTCTCCGTCAACCTCGCGCTGTACGGCCTCACCGCGCCCTTCGCCGCCGCGCTGATGGACCGCTTCGGCATCCGGCGGGTGGTCGCGGTCGCGCTGACCGTGATCGCGGTCGGCTCCGGCCTGACGGTGTGGATGACGGCGGCCTGGCAGCTGATGCTGTGCTGGGGCCTGCTGGTGGGCCTCGGCTCGGGCTCGATGGCCCTTGCGTTCGCGGCGACGGTGACCAACCGCTGGTTCACCGCTCGCAAGGGCCTGGTGACCGGCATCCTCACCGCCGCCTCGGCCTCCGGCCAGCTGATCTTCCTGCCTCTGCTGTCCTGGATCGTCGAGGAGCACGACTGGCGTCCGGCCGCCGTCACGGTGGCCCTGGCGGCCCTGGCGGTCGTGCCCTTCGTCTGGCTGCTGCTGCGGGACCACCCGGCGGACGTGGGGCAGAAGCCGTACGGGTCCGAGGAGTTCGTGCCGAAGCCCGAGCCCGTCCCCGGCGCCGCCCGCCGCGCCGTGACCGTCCTGTTCGCGGCGGTGCGCACCGGCCCCTTCTGGCTGCTGGCGGGCACCTTCGCGATCTGCGGCGCCTCGACCAACGGCCTGGTGCAGACCCACTTCGTGCCCGCCGCGCACGACCACGGCATGCCCATCACGGCGGCCGCCTCGCTGCTGGCGGTGATCGGCGTCTTCGACGTGGTCGGCACGGTGGCCTCGGGCTGGTTCACCGACCGCTTCGAGCCGCGCCGCCTGCTGGCCGTGTACTACGCGCTGCGGGGCGTCTCGCTGCTGTTCCTGCCGATGCTGCTGGCGCCCTCCGTGCACCCGCCGATGATCTTCTTCATCGTCTTCTACGGCCTCGACTGGGTCGCCACCGTGCCGCCCACCCTGGCCCTGTGCCGGGAGCAGTACGGCGACGACAGCGCCATCGTCTTCGGCTGGGTGCTCGCCTCCCACCAGGTGGGGGCCGCGCTCGTCGCCTTCCTCGGCGGTGTCGCCCGGGACGCCTTCGGCTCGTACGACGTGGTCTGGTACGCCTCGGGCGCGCTGTGCGCGGCGGCGGCGCTGATGGCCCTGGTGATCAGGCGGCGTCCGGCGACCATGCCGGCGCTGCCGGCGATGGCCTGAGAGCTGTCAGCCGGCCGGTCCGAGCCGGGCGAAGCGCCCTCGGTGGAAGAGGAGCGGACCGCCGCCCTCGCCGGGGGCCTCGCCGGTGCCGAGGGCGTCCACCCGTCCGACCACGATGAGGTGGTCGCCGCCGGTGTGCACGGCGTGCACGGTGCAGTCGATCCAGGCGTGCGCCCCGGCCAGGCGCGGTGCGCCGGAGACCGGGGCCGGTTCGTGCGCGACCCCCGCGAACTTGTCCGCGCCGCTCACCGCGAACGCGCGGCACAGCCCGCCCTGGGACTCGTCCAGGACGTTGACGCAGAAGACCCCGGCGCGGGCGATGCGCGGCCAGGTCGTCGACGCGCGGCCGACCATGAAGGCGACCAGCGGCGGGTCGAGGGAGAGCGAGGAGAAGGACTGGCAGGCGAAACCGGCGGGGGAGCCGGAGCCGTCGGCGGCGGGCGCGGTGATCACGGTCACGCCGGTCGCGAAGTTCGCCAGCACCCGCCGGAACTCGGCGCTGTCGACCGGCGCCCGCTCGTCCTCGCCGACGCACCGCAGCTCCGGCCGCGGCAGCGCCTCCACGGAGGTGGGCGGCGGCGCCTCGGCCGACCTGAGCCAACGGACGGCGGCTGCCGCCATCCCTGCGTGTCCCATCACATCCACCATTGAAGCTGACGATGCGTCAGATGGAAAGGGGTGTGCCGGACGCCGGGGCGGGGACCGTAGGCTGCCGCCACGGGGCAGGGCGGGGTGGGAACATGTGGTCCAAAGCGGATCAGGGCTGGGCGGACGGAGACACCGCCGCGGCCGCCGCGGCCGGAGCGGCGCAGCTTTCGGCGGCCTTCGTCGTCTGGCTGGTCCATCTGGCGACTCTCGACGACCACGGTGCCGGATACGGCGGCGCCTTCGGCCTGGCCTGTCTGCTCCTGTTCGCGCCCCTGTGGCTACCGGTGGTGGGACTGCTGCACACGTACGTGCAGACCAGGCCCGCCGCCGCCCTGGCGGACCTCGTCCCGTGCGGCGGCCGCCGGTCGCGGTGGCTCCGGCATCTGCTGTGCGCGGCCCTGCTCGGTGTCCTGTGGGCCGCGGCGGCCGCCCTGCTGTGGGACTGGCCGTTCGGTGCCACGGCCCTGGTGTCGGCCGGCCTCGGCGTCCTGCCCGTGCTCGCGGTCGCCCATGCCCGCCGGCGCGCCCGGACCGGGGCGCGGGCGTGGGGAACCTGGGATCTGTGGTGGCGTGCCGGGGCGGCCTCCGTCGCCCTGTTCGTCCTGGCCGTGGCGGGCGGTGCGGGGGCCACCGGCACGGGGCTGGTCCGGACGTACGAGCCCCCGAGCCTGTCCGCCGACCGGCTCGCCGGTGTCTGGCGCGGCGAGGACGGGGCTGTGCTGCGGCTGCGGCCGGACGGCCGGGCCGGGTTGAGCCGGGTGCCGGCCCAGCCGGTGTTCGGCACGGCCGACGACTTCACCGTGTGCGACGGGACCGGTACCTGGGCCTTCGAGACGGACCGGGAGGAGGACGGGCGGGACGCCGTCGTCGTACGGCTCGGCGGCGGCTGTGGGCAGGAGACGTCCTGGACGGTCGGCGGGACGGCCCGGTCCCCCGAACTGTTCGTGCTCCTCGGGGACCCGGACGCGGGGGAACTGCGGATTCTGAAGCGGTCTTCCTGAGACGGATGCCCGAGGCGGTCTCCCCGGGGCGGACAGCACTGAAGCGGTCTACCCGGGGTGGGCCGCGCGGAGCGCCTCCTTCCGGCGCAGGGCTCCCGGCGAGGGCCGTCCGGGGGTGTCCCGGTGTCAGCGGCCCCGGAACCCGGGTGCGCGACGCTCCACGAAGCTCGCCACTCCCTCCCGGGCGTCCGCCGTGGTCATGTTGATCTCCTGTGCGGCGGCCTCCGCGGCGAAGGCGGCGGCGCGGTCGGCGTCGAGCGAGGCGTTGACGAGCTGTTTGGTCAGGGCGAGGGCGCGGGTCGGACCGGCGGCGAGCCGGTCCGCCCAGGCGCGGGCCGTCGCGGCCAGCTCCTCGTCCGGGACGACCCGGTTGACCAGACCGAGGCGTTCGGCGTCCGGCGCGGTGAGGGCGTCGCCGAAGAACATCAGCTCCTTGGCGCGCTGGGGTCCGACCAGCCGGGGGAGCAGATAGGCGCCGCCGCCGTCGGGGACCAGGCCGCGTCGTACGAACACCTCGATGAACCGGGCGGACTCCGCGGCGAGCACGAGATCGCAGGCGAGGGCGAGGTGGGCGCCGAGACCGGCCGCCGTGCCGTTCACGGCGGCGAGCACCGGCTTCTCGCAGTCGAGGACGGCGGCGATCAGCCGCTGGGCGCCCAGCCGGAGCGTACGGGCGACATCGCCCGCGACCCGCTCCCCGGCCGGCGGACCGCCCCGCAGGTCCGCGCCCGCGCAGAAGCCGCGGCCGGTGCCGGTGACGACGACGGCGCGCACCGCCGGGTCCGCGGAGGCGTCACCCAGCAGCCGGATGATGCGTTCCCGCTGATCAGGGGTGAGCGCGTTGAGGGCTTCGGGCCGGTTGAGGGTGATGCGGCAGACCTGGTCCTCGACGTCGTGCAGGACCCGGGACCCGGCGGATTCGGGGGTGCTCATCTCAGCGACACACCGCCAGGGCGTCCAGGGCCACGGCGCCCTGCCCCTGGGGCAGCACCAGCAGCGGGTTGATGTCGAGCTCGGCGAGTTCGCCGCCGAGCTCCAGGGCCATGCGCTGCACCCGCAGCACGACCTCGACCAGGGCGTCGACATCGGCGGGCGGGCGGCCGCGGACCCCGTCGAGGAGGGCCCGGCCGCGCAGTTCGGTGAGCATGGTCCTGGCCTGGTCCTCGCCGAAGGGCGGCACCCGCACGGCCGTGTCCCGCAGGACCTCCACGAGCACCCCGCCGAGCCCCACGGTCACGGTCGGCCCGAACAGGTCGTCATGGGTGACGCCGACGACCATCTCCACGCCCCGCTCCACCATCTGGCACACCAGCACGCCGTCCAGCGGCACGTCCTCGTAGCGGGCGATCTCCGTCAGCTCGCGGTAGGCGTCACGGACCTGGCTGGCCGAGGTCAGACCGATCTTCACCAGCCCCAGTTCGGTCTTGTGGGCGATCCGCGCGCCGGACGCCTTCATCACCACCGGGTAGCCGACCAGCCCGGCCGCGCGCACGGCCGCCGCCGCGCTGGTCACCAGCTGTTCCCGGGGCACCCGGATGCCGTAGGCGCGCAGCAGCTGCTTCGCCGCGTGCTCGCTGAGCTGCTCGCCCGGCCGCATCAGGGCGCGCGCCTTGCGGAAGGAGGGGGAGGTGGTGCGCGGCGCCTCGTCGAAGGGGGAGCGGTAGGCGCGTACGAAACGGTGGTGGTCGAGGTGGGCGCGCACGGCCGCCAGGCAGTTGCCGACGGTGCGGAAGGTGGCCACCCGCGAGGAGCCGAGCAGCACCTCGCGATAGGCCGGTTCGGTGCCGACCGGCGACCCCCACACCACGCACACCAGCTTGTCCGACTGCTCGGCCGCGTCCACCAGGTCCTGGACCAGCCGGTCGCTCAGCGGCGGGAAGGGGCCGGTGACCGGGCAGATCAGGACGCCGACCGACGGATCGTCGAGGATCGCGTCGATGATCTTCCGGCCGCGTTCGTCGCCGACCGGATGCCCGCCGTTGTCGACCGGGTTGGCCACGCTCAGGTACTCGGGTATCCACTGGTGCAGCTCGGCCTGCTTGGCCTCGGACAGCACCGGCAGCCGCAGGCCGGCCCGGGTCGCCAGGTCGGCGACGTGCGCGCCCGTGCCGCCCGAGATGGAGCAGACGACGACCCCGTCCGCGAGCGGGGCGCGGGCCCGTGCCAGCAGTGCGGCGGTGTCCTGGAGCTCGTCGAGACCGTCGACCCGGATCACTCCGAACTGCCGCATCGCCGCGTCCACCACCGCGTCCGAGCCGGTCAGTTTGCCGGTGTGGGAGGCGGCGGTGCGGGCACCGGTCTCCGTGCGGCCCACCTTGACCGCGACGACCGGCACCCCGCGCCGGGCGGCCCGGTCGGCGGCGAGCAGGAAGGACCGGCCGTCCTTCAGACCCTCCACGTAGCAGGCGATGGCACCGACCTCCGGCCGCTCGGCGAAGTACGAGATGAAGTCGGCGCTCTCCAGGTCGGCCTCGTTGCCGGTGGGCGCCCAGTGGGAGAGGCGGATGCCGAGCTCCTGGAGGGCGAAGACGGGGCGGCCCTGGTGGCCGGACTGGGTGATGAGGGCGATCGCCGGTCCGTCGAGGTCGTCCCGGATGCGCTCGAAGGCGTTGAGGTTGGTGTTGGGCCCGAGCAGCCGCACCCCGGACCGGGCGGCGGCGTCCGCGAGCCGGGTCTGCGCGGCCGCGCCCGATGCCCCGGTCTCCGCGAACCCCGAGGCGAAGGCCACCGCGAACCGCACCTTGGCCTCGGCGAGTTCCTCGACCACCGGGAGCGGATCGGCGACCAGGAGCACGGCGAGGTCGACCTGTTCGGGCAGGTCGGCGACGGACGGCAGGCAGGGGATGCCGAAGACCGACGCGCGGGTGGGGTGGACGGGGTGCAGTCGCGCGCCCACCCGTTCCGCCCAGGCGATCAGCTGCCTGGTGATGCCGGTGTTGGGCCGGCCGTCGGCGTCCGAGGCGCCGACCACGGCGACGGACTCGGGCCGGAAGAGGCGGTCCAGGTCGGGGACGGCCGCGTGCAGCGGACGTCCGCTGACGTCGAGGTCGTCCACGTCGGCCGGGCGGCCGTGGACGGCCGGCGCCGGGGGTTCACCGCACGCGATGACGCGGGCCCGGCGGGAGTCGGTGGTGAGGGTGCCGTGGGTTGATCCAAGCATCGGTCCGCCCGCTCCTGTGTGACAGCCAAATAACTGACGCTCTGTCAGATTACTGAATTGACGAACCGTCAGGAATGGTTGTGCACACAAAGAACGAGCGGCCGCCCGCCGCGGGGCCGGGGCCGGACGGCGGGCGGGGGCGTGCCTCGGTACCGGGTCAGCCCGGGAGGCGGGACACCTGGCCCGGTCCGGCGTCCGCCGCGACGGCCTTGGCGATCTTCTCCGCGTCGATCGCCAGCTCGCGGAACATGCCGCTGATCGGGTTGGTGAAGCCGGTGAAGTACAGGCCGGGGGCGTTGCGCGGGGTGCGGGCGCCGTGCACGACCGGGCGGCCCCGGGCGTCGAGCACGTCGAGGTGGCCGACCAGGTCCTCCAGGGCGCGCAGGTAGCCGGTGGCGGCGACGACGGCGTCCGGCGACAGCCGGCTGCCGTCGGCGAGGACGACCTCGTCGTCCTCCAGGCCGTCGACGGCGGCCACGATCTCGACCTTCCCCTTGCGCACGGCGTCGACGAGGCCGACGTCCTGGACCGGGATCGACCCCGCGGTGACGCGGCTGTAGAGGCCGGTGTCCGGGCGGGGCAGGCCGTGGGCCGAGAGGTCCGGCACGCTGAGCCTGCCCACCGGCCCGGCCAGCCGGTCGACGAGCCCGACCGGCAGCCGCCGGACCAGTACACCGGTGTACTGGGCAGCCCAGCCGGCCGTCGAGCGGCGCAGGATGTGCGGGGCCGTGCGGACGGACAGCCGTACCCGCTTGGCGCCGCCCTCGACCAGGTCCACGGCGATCTCGGCGCCGGTGTTGCCGATCCCGACGACGAGCACGTCCCGGCCAGCGTAGGGCTCGGCGTTGCGGTACGCCCCGGCGTGCAGCAGTTCGCCGGTGTAGGACTCGCGGCCCGTCCAGTCGGGGATGTGGGGCGTGTGGTTGAAGCCGGTGGCCACGACGACCGCGGCGCCGGTCAGTTCACGGCCGCCGGTGGCGTGCAGCAGCCAGGCCGTGCCGTCGGGCGAGCGCTCGACGCGGGAGACCTCGACTCCGGTGACGATCTCCAGCTCGTGGTGTTCGGCGTACTTCTCCAGGTAGCGCACCACGTTGTCACGGGACACCCAGCGGCCGAAGCGGCGCGGGATGGGCAGCCCCGGCAGGGCGGAAAGGCGCCGGGTGGTGTGCAGGTGGAGCCGGTCGTAATGGCGTCGCCAGGACGCGCCGACCTGGTCGGACTTCTCCAGGACGACGGCGCGGACGCCCCGGGCGCGCAGCGCGTACGCGACGGCGAGCCCGCCGGGGCCGGCGCCGATGACGTACACGGGCCGGTCCGCGGCAACGGTCGCGGCGGCCGCGGCGGAGGGGACGGGCGCGGGCGGGGTGGAGTCGGAGGAGGGGGTGGAGTCTGGCATGAGCGCGAGCGTAATCACGCACAGGATTGATGGGTCTCGGTCAAGACCGGAATTGGTTGCGGATTGATCACGCCTGAGGGACGGATGGGTGGGACGTGTGACGTAGACCGCTCGATTGTGTATGCGCGGTGGGGTGTCGGAGGTGCGAGGTGGGCGGCGCCCGATCGGACGGACGGGAAGACCGGACGCCGCGCCCTTGCGGACGCGGTCGGGTACCGACGACCGACGGAATCGTCGGCCATGCCGCCGGATCCGGCGCGGACGCACGGCTTCGGTGCGGGCGGGGCGCCCGGAAAGCCGCGGGCCGCGGGCATCTTGCGAAAGTGCCGCCCGTCCGCTGAACTGACGTACCGTCAGATGTGATGGGCGGGTCGGCGGGAGAGTGGGTCCGGGGACATGGACACGATCTGGCTCGGCGGGGCGGAATGGCTGGCGGTGCTGCGTATCGGGCTCGGCCTGTGGTGGCTGGAGAGCTGGCGGCACAAGGACCGGAAGGACTGGTTCGAGCACGGCACCGGCATCGCGTGGGCGGCGGACGTCGCGGCGAGACACCGCTGGGGTGCGGTCCGCTCCGGCTTCGAGACCGTGGTCGCGGCCAGGCCGCGCACGATGGCGTACGTCGTCGTCTACGCGGAACTCGCCCTCGGACTGGGTCTGATCACGGGCTTCCTGACCCCGGTCGCCCTGGTCGGCGGACTGGTGCTCAACGCCCTCTACTTCGTCCTGATGATCCACGACTGGGCCGAGCAGGGGCAGAACTCGATGATGGGGCTCATCTCGGTGGTCGCCCTGTTCGGGATGTCGTGGCAGACCTGGTCGCTGGACGACGCGCTCGGCTGGTTCCGGTGAGCGGCGGCCCGCGCCACGACCTCCCCGAACCGGACGGCTTCACCCGCGTCTACTGGGACGCGGCGGCGTGCGGGCGCCTGCTGATCCGCCGCTGCGGGGCGTGCGGGCGGGCGCACCACTATCCCCGCGAGTTCTGCCCGCACTGCTGGAGCGAGGACGTGACCTGGCAGGAGGCGAGCGGCCGGGCCACGCTCTACACCTGGTCCGTCGTCCACCGCAACGATCTGCCACCCTTCGGGCAGCGCACCCCCTACGTCGCCGCCGTCGTCGACCTCGCCGAGGGGCCGCGGATGATGACCGAGGTGGTGGAGTGCGGGCCGGACGGACTGCGGGCGGGGGCGGCGCTGGAGGTCGCCTTCCGCGACGGCGTGCCGGTGTTCCGGCCGGAACGGCCCTGATCTTCGAGGGCCGGGCGCCGACGGGGGCGTGAAGAGGCTGCCGATCCCCGGTTCACCGGTTTCAATGGCCCGATGGCCCACACGAGCGACAGACCTCCCGGCTCCGCCTTCCCCGAGCTGCACGGCCACGGGCTGCGGCTGAGCCACTGGCGCGCGGACCGCGACGCCGACGCCGAGACCTGGCTGCGCGGGCTTTCCGACCGGGAGTTCCGGCGCTGGAACACCCCGCTCAGGCCCGTCGTGGACCTCGACAGCGCCCGTGCCTCGCTGCGGGCCAAGCAGGACGGCGCGGCCGACGGCACCAGCGCCTCGTTCCGGGTCACGGACGCGGCGGACGGTACGACGCTGGGGCACATCGGCGTCAACGCGATCGACCCGGTCTTCCGCTCCGGCCGGGTCGGCTACTGGGTGCTGCCCGAGGCCCGCGGCCGGGGCGTCGCCACCCGCGCGCTGGCCCTGGCCGCCCGCTGGGCCCACGGCGACCTCGGCCTGCACCGGCTGGAACTCGACCACGCCCTCGACCACGACGCCTCCTGCCGGGTCGCCGAGCGCTGCGGCTTCCGGTACGAGGGCACCCTGCGCGGCGCCATGTTCGAGGCGGGCCGCCACGACGCGTTCCGCGACAGCCATCTGCACGCCCGGCTGGCCACGGACCCGGAGCCGCGGCTGTCCTGACCGGCGCGCGGGGCGCGGGATGTGGTGGCGCGAGGGTGCCGGGGTGCGCGTGGGCCCGGAGCTCTCAGGGACGTACGGCGCCGGGGTGCGGCGGCCTCAGGGCCACAGCAGCTCCCTGACCCAGCCCGCGCCCGTGTCCGTACCCGCGTCGGCGCTCTCCCGCCGGTACCGCAGCCGCACATGGCGGCGTTGTCCGTCGCCCTGGAAGAACTCCACCTCCGTCGGGCGGAGCCGGTAGAGCGTCCAGCTCCCGACCTCGGCCTGCGGCTCCCGCCGGGCCAGCTCCCAGGCGTCCTCGGAGGCCCGCCGCAGCTCCTCCACCGAGCCGAGGACGTCGCTCTGCCGGCCGGTCAGCGCCGCGGCCAGCGCCCCGGTGGAACGGGCGTGCAGGTCGGCCCGCGCCTCCCCGGGCGGGGCGACGGCGACCGGGCCGCGTACCCGCACCTGGCGGCCCTGGGCGGGCCAGTAGAAGCCGAGGGCGGCGTACGGGCGGGTGGCGAGCTGGCGGCCCTTGCGGCTGCTCGCGTGGGTCGCGAAGGCCCAGCCGTCCGCGTCGGCGCCGTGCAGCATCACGGTCCGCACGTCCGGCAGGCCCTCATCGTCCGAGGTCGCCAGCGACATGGTGTGCGGCTCGGTCTGCCCGGCCGCGGCCACCTCGGCGAACCAGGCCGTGAACAGCACGAGGGGGTCGCCGGGCGCGGCCTCCGGGTCGAAGGGCGGCAGCTCGGTCGCCTCCGGGGCCCACACCCGCAGCGACCTGAGCAGCTCGTGAAGATCCGTTGCCATGCCCCGAGTATCACGCAGCCGTCCCGCGCGGCCGCCCGCCACCACGTCGGCGGCCCGGCCAGGCGTCGCCGCCCGGCCCGGCATCGCTGTCCGGCCTGCCACCATCGCGGCCGCCCGGCTCAGTCCCGCCCCAGCACCACCGTCCCCGAGGAGCAGAACCAGCCCCCGGTGCCGGAGGCGACCGCCAGCCGGGGCAGCTCCCCGCCCGGTCGCCGCACCTGCCGGGCCCCGGCCTCGCCCCGCAGCTGCCGTACGGCCTCCACCAGCAGGAACAGCCCGCGCATACCGGGATGCTGGGCCGAGAGACCGCCTCCGTCCGTGTTCACGGGCAGTTCCCCGCCGGCCACCATCAGCCGCCCCTTCTCCACGAACGCCCCGCCCTCGCCCTTCGCGCAGAAGCCGAGGTCCTCCAGGGTCACCAGCGTCATGTAGGTGAAGGCGTCGTAGATCTCGGCGAAGTCCATCTCACCGGGCCCGACCCCCGCCCGCTCGAAGGCGAGCCGTCCGCTCACCGCGGCCGGGGACACCGTGAAGTCGGGCCACTGCGACATGGCGGCGTGGGAGACGTGCTCCCCGGTGCCCAGGACCCACACCGGGGCCGTGCGGCAGTCCCGTACGTACTCCTCGGCGGCGAGCAGCACCGCCGCCCCGCCGTCGGAGCGCAGACAGCAGTGCAGCTTGGTGAAGGGATCGGCGATCATCGGGCCGGACAGGACGTCGTCGACCGTGATCGGGTCGCGGAACATGGCCTCCGGGTTCAGTGCGGCGTTCGCCCGCGCCTGGACCGCGACCTGCGCCAACTGCTCGATGGTCGTGCCGTGTTCGAGCATGTGGCGGCGGGCGGCCATGGCGTACTTGGCGATCAGGGTGTGGCCGTAGGGCGTCTCGAACTGGAGCGGGCCGCGGGCGCCGAAGGAGAGGTCGCCGGTGCGGCGGCCGGCCCTGATGTCCGCGCGGGCGGTCGAGCCGTAGACGAGCAGGACGGCGTTGGCGTGGCCCGCGGCGATCGCGTCCGCCGCGTGGGCCGCCATGACCTCCCAGGTGGAGCCGCCCACGGCGGTGGAGTCGACCCAGGTGGGGCGCAGTCCCAGGTATTCGGCGACCTCCACGGGTGCGAGGACGCCGGTGCCCGCCGAGGCGAAGCCGTCGACGAGCGAGCGGTCCAGTCCGGCGTCGGCGAGGGCGCGGCGGGCCGCCTGGGCGTGCAGGGTGTACGCGGTCGCGTCGTCCACGCGGCCGCAGCGGGAGAGCGCCGCGCCGACGACGGCGGCCCTTCGGGTACCTGGCAGCGACATGGATCTGACGGTATATCAGATCCGGTCGGGGCGGCAGGCGTCGAGGCCCTGTGCATCCGAGGGCGGCAGCCTTAGCATGACGAGCCGTCAGATCGGGAGAGAGTGGGTGGTCCCCATGGACGCCGGCTTCAGCGCAGAACAGGACGACATCCGCCGCACCCTCCGTGAACTGCTGCGCAAGCGCTGCGGGCCGGCGGAGGTGCGGGCCGCCGCCGACACCCCCGCCGGTCACGACCCCGGCCTCTGGGAGGCCCTGGCCGCCCGGCTAGGCCTGCCCGGTCTCGCCCTGCCGGAGCGCTACGGCGGCGCCGGCTGCCCGGTCACCGATCTCGCGCTCGCCTGCGAGGAGGCGGGGCGTTTCCTGGCCCCCACCCCGCTGCTGGCCACCGCCGCCCTCGCCGCCCCGCTCCTGCTCGCCCTCGGCACCGAGGAGCAGCGCGCCGGGCTGCTGCCCCGGATCGCCGCCGGCGAGCTGACCGCCGCCCTCGCCGTGCCGGGCGCCGCGCTCGCCACCGCGCTCGCCCTGACCGGCCCGAACGGTGGAGACTGGGCGGGCGGCGGCCGGGCCGGCGGGATGCAGGCCCGGCGCGTGGACGGCCGGTGGCGGCTGTACGGGGAGGCGGAGCAGGTCCTCGACGGGCACAGCGCCGGGCTCCTCGTTGTCGCCGCGCACACCGGCGGCTTCGCCCGCTCGCGCACGCTGCTGTTCCTCGTGTCCGGCGACGCGGCCGGGCTGGTGCGGGTGCGGCAGACCGCGCTGGACGCCACCAGGCCGCAGGGACGCCTTCAACTGCGTGATGTCGAAGCCGAGTTGCTGGGGGAGGAGCGGGAGCGGCCGGAGCCGGGGGAGCGGGGCGGGGTCCCGGCGGTGCTCGCCGCCGTCGGTGACACCGCCGCGGCCGTCCTGGCCTGCGAGGCCGTCGGGGCCGCCGACCGGGTGCTGGAGCGGACCGTGGAGCACGTCGGGCGCCGGGAGCAGTTCGGGCGGGCGATCGGCTCCTTCCAGGCGGTCAAGCACCGGCTGGCCGACGTGTACGTCCAGGTGCAGGCGGCGCGCTCGGCCGCGTACTACGCCGCGTGGGCGACCGCGCGGGACGAGCGGGTCGGCGGCCTCGCCCTCGCGCAGGGCCTCCAGGCGCTGCGGACCGCCGCCGCCGAGGCCGTGCAGCTGCACGGCGGCATCGGCTTCACCTGGGAGCACGAGGCCCAGCTGTACTTCAAGCGGGCCACGGGCGACGAGCTGCTGTTCGGCCCGGTGCACCGGCTGCGCGCGCACGCGGCCCGGGCCGCACGGCTCTTCGAGCGGCAGGAGGTGACGGTGTGACCGCCCTCGGTGTGCGTCTGGTGCGGCGGGTGTCCGCCACCCGGGGCTTCGCGAAGGTCGCCCCGCACGTCATCCCCGCCCTGGACCGCGCGGTGCACCGGCTGACCCGGGGAAAGGTGCTGCTCAGCGCCCAGATGCTGCCGGGTCTCGTGCTGACCTCGACCGGGGCGCGCAGCGGGCTGCCCCGGCACACCCCGCTGGCGTGCGTGCCGCAGGAGGACGGCCGCGGCTGGTTTCTGGTCGGCTCCAACTTCGGCCGCAGCGGCCACCCCGCCTGGACCCACAACCTGCTCGCGCATCCGGAGGCGTCGGTCAGCCTCAGGGGCGAGGACATCGCGGTCACGGCGCGGCTGCTGGCGGGGGAGGAGCGGGCCGCGGCCTGGGCGGCGGCGCTGGCGCTCTGGCCGCCGTACGCGGCGTACCAGGCGCGGGTGGAGCGGGAGATACGGCTCTTCAGGATCGTGCGCCGGTAGCGCGGCAGGCGGCGGCCCACCC